>CAZRLQ010000312.1:0-3067 GCA_964600725.1 uncultured Desulfobacterales bacterium | reverse complement strand
AAAACCGGCGCTCCCGGAGGGTAAACTATTTTCAAAAACCGCAGCCTTTATGGCCACATCAAACCGATGCGTGTCATGCAAGTACAACATTTTTATAATTCGTTGATATTAAAAGCATAATTTTCTTTTTGAAAATAGTTTATGCAGGTTTTAGGTATAAAATATTTCAGACTGCAAGTACCTAAGCGAGTTATGGTATGCTTTTGATGTGCTAATTGATGACCCAAGACTGCCCGGGGGAATTTGTATCTCTTTTTCGTTTTCCCGTTTCTCTGTTTCTTAACATGCTGCCTGCCAATTCATTTGGAAAAACCGCATCTTTATTTCTTCCTAAGTTTATTAAGTGAATCATTTGGCCCAAGTAAGATCAAAATATCGCTATCTTTTAAGACAAATTTTCCCGTAGGAATCAGATTCAGCCGCTCTGGAACGATCTCTTTAATGCCGATGATCTGAACACCATACAGGTTTATCAAATTAATCTCTTTAAGAGATTTGCCGATAAATTCAACAGGAACCGCCAACTGGATGATGCTGTAGCCTTCCATAAAAGGCAGGTAGTCTAAAATGTTCGGATTATGCAACCTTTCAGCAAGTGAGATGGCGATATCCTTTTCCGGAAATAAAAATTCCGTGGCACCGACTTTAAGCAGGATTCGGGCATGATTTTCACTAACGGCCTTTGACAATATATTTTTTACACCTAAATCTTTTAAGTTTAAAGTAGCAAGAATAGAGTCACTAAGGACGGAACCGATGCAGACCACTGCAGCGTCCATTTCATGGATTCCCAGGCATTCCATAACCTTTCGATCGGTGGCATCGGCAACGACAGCACGGCTTACCATATCTTTAATTTCCTGAATGCGAACCCGATCCTTGTCAATGGCCAAAACTTCATGTCCCTTATCGTAAAGGTGTTTGGAAAGATAATATCCAAAATTTCCGAGCCCTATTATGGCGAACTGCTTCATATTATAGACCTCACCTGATGTGATGAAAATGTAACTTCTCAAAAAGTTGAGGTAAGATGCCCGGGGATAACGATAAAGCTTCACTGCGTGCCAGGCTTTCGCCGGAATTCGCTGGAATGATGTTTGGATGTAAATGCCCGTCATTCCTGCGAAAGCAGGAATCCAGTGGATAATCGCAAAATGTAATCAGCCCCGACTTATTTAGAAGTTACCTTTCCCCTTTGAAAAGAGGGGATTGAGGGGGATTTTTCCATCAATGCCCTAACTTTTTGAGAAATTACAGGGAGGCTGTCCGAGAATGGCTATTTTCCGCGATCTCTGCTCCTGCCTGTCGGCAGACAGGTCAGGCGAAGATTTTAATCCTCAAAATACGCGGGTGTATTCCCGCGGTTAAAATCTTCGCCTTTCCTGACCCTTGCAAAAAATTTCTCATTTCCGGACAGCCTCCCGGGACCTCACCCAATCATTATATTTTCTTCTGCATAATAAAAGGATGGAGCTTTTCGCTGGCGGCTGACAGCCATTGCGATTACAAGGGGACCAAGCCTGCCGATAAACATTATTAAAATGACTATGAACTTGCCCGGTATGGAAAGCTTTCCTGTTATTCCTGTTGATAATCCTACTGTACCAAAAGCGCTGATAGTTTCAAAGAACAATTCTAAAAAATTTCCACGGCTGTAAGAGATTGCAGCCCCCGTAAGTCCGGTCGTCAAAAGACACAAAAGACCGATAGATGTTACAAACATACTCATCATAACCAGACTAATGGCCTTCCCCAGGCTTACCTCGGCAATTGTTCGATGAAACAACTGAGGCCGCTTACGTCCGCGAAGGCGGGTTACACCAAGCGTAACAAGAGTTGCCAGAGTGGTTGTCTTGATACCGCCGCCGCACGAACCGGGAGATGCCCCGACAAACATCAACAAAATAAGTACAAAAAGAGTCTCATCGGCCATATTCTCAATGGACAATGTGTTGAAACCCGCTGTTCTGGCGCTTACCGCCTGGAAAAAAGCCGCAATAAGACGGTTGAAAATAGATAATGGGGCAAGCGTATTACGCCATTCCATCGCTGCTATCAAAATAGTGCTCAAAACAAGTAAGATAGCTGTAGTCGATAGAACCAGTTTTGTATTAAGACTTAAACGGAGCCATGTTTTCCTGGTGAATGGAAAATTGCGTTTAAGTTCGGAAAGGACTAAAAAGCCAATACCGCCGCATACAATAAGAAAACATACAACCAGGTTCAATACCAGGTCTTCACGGTATGCTGTAAAACTTCCGGAAAACAGAGAAAAGCCGGCATTGCAAAAGGCGCTTATTGAATGAAAGACAGAAAGATACAAGGCATTGCCCGCTGTTCTTCCTGGAAGAAAACGGAAAAACATTAAAAAGATGCCGATTCCTTCGATCACAAAGGTAAACAATACAACATCTTTGAGAATAGAAAAGAGATTCTTCTCACTGCCATAAGTAAGGGAATCTTCTACAACTTTTCTTTCCGTAAGGCTCGGTCGCCTTCCTCCCGTCATGAGAACGATGGTAGAAATTGTCATTATCCCAAGTCCTCCGGCTTGAATCAAGGCAATAATGATAACCTGTCCGAATTTGCTGAAAGCAGTTCCAGTATCCAGGACTACAAGGCCGGTAACACAGCTTGCGGACACGGCAGTAAACAGAGCATCTACTAATTCAAGACTTTTGCCAGCTGATGCTGCCGAAAGCATCAGAAAAGCTGTTCCAGCCGAGATAAGAACAACGAATCCAAAAATAGAGATTCGAGCCGGAGACTGAAAAACTAATCTGGAAATCTGTCTGGATAAAAATCTTAGAGTCATTTATTTAGTCCTGAAAACTAGGCCGCTTGGGCCAGAGGTCTTAAGTTCTTCGGCTCTGCCTGAAGAAACAATGCAAGAGTTTTTGAAGCAGGGGCAGGACATATCGTGTCCATGCTAAAGTTTAAGGTGAGCTAAGGTAAAGGAATTAAAATCAATTATATAAAATCAGCTCAGGAGCAAACCAAAGCCCAGTCCTTTGAACCAGAATTTTTTATTATAGATAATTTATGGATGAAGAACAACCCTATAGCA
>CAZRLQ010000311.1:0-3085 GCA_964600725.1 uncultured Desulfobacterales bacterium | reverse complement strand
TGAACTTTAAAAGTAGCATTCACCAAGAGGATAAAGTTATGACACAAAACGCGATAGGATCTGTATTGGTGGTTGGCGGTGGAATTGCCGGCATGCAGTCGGCACTGGATCTGGCTAATTCCGGTTATTATGTATATCTGGTAGAAAAATTACCGTCAATTGGAGGGGTTATGTCTCAATTAGACAAGACATTTCCCACCAATGACTGTGCAATGTGAATTATCTCTCCTGTACTGGTCGAGGTCGGCCGGCATTTGAATATTGAACTTATAACTCTCAGTGAAGTCAAAGATATAAAAGGGAAAGCTGGCAATCTGCAGGTTGAAATTATTCAGCATCCTCGATATATCGACATGGAAAAATGCATCGGCTGCGGAATGTGCGCTGAAAAATGTCCCAAGAAGGTTATCGATACGTACAATATGGGGCTTTCCAAGCGAAAGGCGGCTTTTGTGGAATATGCCCAGGCTGTCCCCCTGAAATATAGTATTGATGCCGATAACTGTATTTATTTTAAGAAAGGCAAGTGCGGTGCCTGCAAAAAGTTTTGTCCCACGGGGGCGGTAGATTTTGAGCAACGGGAAAAGATACTGAATTTAAATGTCGGCTCAGTTATTCTCGCTCCAGGTTTTACTCCGTTTAACCCTGAAATATTTGATAATTATCAGTATGCCAATCTTCCGAATGTCGTGACTTCCATGGAGTTTGAACGGATACTTTCGGCATCAGGTCCTACCATGGGTCATATTACCCGGTTATCGAAGGACAAAAAGGAACCAAAGAAGATTGCATGGTTTCAGTGTGTCGGGTCAAGGGATTTAAACCAGTGCGGCAATTCTTACTGTTCTTCTGTATGCTGCATGTATGCGATTAAAGAAGCTGTTATCGCAAAGGAGCACGCAGGAGAGGATCTGGACTGCGCCATATTTTTTATGGACATGCGTACCCACGGCAAAGATTTTGAAAAATTTTACATCAATGCCAGGGAGAAACATGGCGTTCGTTTCATCAGGAGCCGTGTGCACACCATCGCCCCGCTTCCTGACTCCGATGACCTTGAAGTTCGTTATTTTACCGAAGGCGGCAATATGAAGACAGAAGTGTTTGACTTGATTGTTTTGTCGGTCGGGCTCGAAACGTCTCCGGAAGTCATCAAGCTTGCCGGGCGTCTTGGTATTGAACTTACTGAGGGTAATTTTTCAAAAACAGATGCATTTACGCCGGTTGCCACCTCAAGAGAAGGAATATTTGCCTGCGGTGCTTTTCAGGGACCAAAAGATATTCCCCAATCGGTTATTGATGCGAGTGCGGCTGCTTCTGCCGCAGGAGAAATATTAAGCAAGGCTCGCAATACATTAACAAAGTTCAAAGAGATGGTTCCTGAAATCAATGTGACCGGTGAACGGCCGAGAATCGGTGTCTTTGTATGCAACTGCGGCACCAATATCAATGGGGTCGTCAATGTACCTGAAGTCAGGGAGTATGCTGCAACCCTTCCTTATGTTGAGTATGCGGCTGAAAACCTTTACAGTTGTTCACAAGATACCCAGGACAATATGGCCGATATCATAAAGGCTGAAAAATTAAACAGAGTCGTTGTCGCCGCCTGTACTCCGAAAACGCATGAACCGTTGTTTCAGGAAACCTTGATAAATGCCGGGTTAAACAAGTATCTCTTTGAAATGACAAATATCCGCAACCATGATTCCTGGGTGCATAAAAACAACCCGGATATTGCTACGGAAAAGGCCAAGGATCTGGTGCGTATGGCGGTTGCAAAGGTTGCTCTGATGGAGCCGCTGGAAGAAGCCGAGCTTGAAATCAATCAGACAGTTATGGTTCTGGGCGGCGGCATATCCGGAATGGCCGCAGCTAAAACGCTGTCACGTCAAGGGTATAAAACACATATTGTAGAGCGAAGTTCCCATCTTGGCGGCCAGGCTTTAAATCTCTTCCGAACAACAACCGGAGAAGATATTCAGGAAAGAGTTTCAAAATTTGTTGATGAGGTTAAAAATGATGAAAATATTTATGTGCACCTGAATACAACCGTAAGCAAAGTTGAAGGTTTTGTAGGAAACTTCGAGTCTATACTCCATTCAAAGGGAAAAGAGGATATTATCTTAAATCATGGTGTTGCTGTACTGGCAACCGGTGCAACCGAGCTAAAACCCGAAGAATACAATTATGGGAAAGATCCGCGTATTGTTACCAATCTTGAGCTATCCAAAAAATTTATAAATAGTGATTCCTCTTTAAACGATATAGCTTCCGCTGTATTTATCCAGTGTGTTGGGTCCAGGGAACCGGATCGCCCTTATTGTTCAAGAGTTTGCTGCAATCATTCAATAAATAGTGCTCTGAAACTCAAAGAGATTAATCCTGATATGACGATATTCATACTTTACAGGGATATAAGGACATATGGTGAAAGCGAACTCTTTTACAAAGAAGCCAGAGATGCCGGTATTATTTTTGTGAGATACTCTCTTGACAATAAACCTGAAGTTGTGAAAGATAGAGACCAGATCATTGTAAAAGTGACAGATCCAATACTTGACCGTTCAGTTGAAATCCAGGCGGATCTGGTAGCACTTGCATCGGCTGTTCTGCCATATAAAGATGGCCATTTGGCCAACCTTTTCAAGGTTCCGATTAATGATGACGGCTTTTTTGTGGAAAAGCATGCCAAACTCGGGCCTTCGGAGTTTGCGACCGATGGTGTTTTTCTATGCGGGCTGGCTCATTACCCCAAACCGATAGATGAATCGGTTGCCCAGGGACTGGCTGCAGCATCCCGTGCCGTGACACTTCTGGCTCGAAAAACCATACAAACCAGCGGTACGGTGGCTATGATTAATCCCGCCCTTTGCAGTTCCTGCGGGGTTTGTATTTCAATCTGTCCATATTCCGCACCTTCATTTATTCAAGAAGGGGCCTTTGCCGATAAGGCTCAGATTAATCCCGTTCTTTGCAAAGGATGCGGCCTCTGTGTTGCATCCTGCAGGTCGGGTGCCATCCATCTCAAAGGATTTGACAACAATCAGATTTTTGCACAAATCTATGCTCTGGATGAAGCTGTCTA
>CAZRLQ010000310.1:0-3091 GCA_964600725.1 uncultured Desulfobacterales bacterium | reverse complement strand
ATAAATAATTTCACTGCGTTATCGGTCGTCGGAGTATTATAATACGTCTTCCTCCCTTTAGCCCTGTGAAATTATTTATCTGAAAATCTATAGAGCCTAAGCTGGAGATTATGATGACAATCGAAAATAAAAGCGGCTGCTGGGTACAGGCTGTTGATTTGCGATATCCCAGCTTGAAAGATAATACCGCGGATGCAGATCGCCTGATAGAGGCCTTGAAAAAACAGCTTGATACAGATAAGGTAGAAATCGATTTTTGTCTTTTAAGGAGATTGCCCGATCTTCTGAGAAACTGGAAGTATCGCCTCCGATGCATCCTTTCTAAAAATCGAAAAGGGTGGATCCTCACATCAATTACAAAGCTGCAGGATGCAGACTCAATAGGGGGAGTGGCTGTTGATCTGGGAACATCGAGGGTGGTTTTACGTCTGGTTGATCTTTTAACAGGCCGTATTCTGGCTGAATCTTCATTTGACAATCCTCAAATATCTATCGGCCCCGATATACTTTCAAGAATCCATTTTGCCGATATGGACGGGGGGCTGGAAAAACTTAATTCACTGATAATAGACGGCTTAAATAAAAATATTGCTTTACTCTGCAATTCCTGCAAATTGAAACTGGCTAATATCCACCTGATTTCTGTAGCCGGCAATACAGCTATGACCCATCTTTTTTTGAAACTGAATCCCCACTGGCTGATTCGCGAACCTTATATTCCAGTAGTAAACAGACCCGGATTTGTTAAAGCAAAAGAACTGGGTATTACTGTTAATTCCCAGGCAATGGTATTTGTTTTTCCTAACATAGGCAGCTATTTCGGAGGCGATCTGATTGCCGGTATCCTGTTTTCAGGCTTAAATGAGGCAGAAGATACATCTGTTCTGGTTGATGTCGGAACAAATGCAGAGGTTGTTCTTGGAAACAGAAACTGGCTGATAGCATGTGCCGGAGCAGCAGGGCCCGCCCTGGAAGGAGGTGTGACCCGCATGGGCATGATGGCCGGACCTGGAGTAATAGATAAAGTATCGATAGATCCGGCTACTTATAATTTCAACATACATACAATTGATAATATGCCTCCAAAAGGAATATGCGGATCAGGGCTGATAGATCTTGCCGCCCAACTTTTCCTTGCCGGTTTGATGGATATCAGAGGCAAGCTGATTTCGTCCAGATGCGGCGGCAGGATATTTAAAAAAGATGGTATCGACCACCTTCTGGTCGTATCGGCAAAGGAATCGGCTGATAAAACTGACCTTGCTATAAGCCAGGCGGATATTGACAGTCTTATCAGATCCAAGGCGGCAATGTACACAATACTCGAAACAATTACGTCTTCTGTTGGAATGTTGCTAAATGATCTTTCTACATTCTACGTGGCAGGTACCTTTGGGTCATTTATTAACCCCCGGTCAGCCATATCTATTGGAATGATGCCGGATCTGCCCACTGAAACTTATAAAACGCTTGGAAACAGTTCCCTCGGCGGTGCGACCATGGCAATCAGGTCAAGTAAATGTATGGACGATATTGACAAAATCAGAGAACATATTACCTATCTTGAATTAAATGTAAACCAGGACTTTATGAATCGGTTCAGTGCTGCAAAATTTCTTCCTCATACAAATCTGTCGCTCTTTCCTTCCGTAAAAACCATTCGAGCAGTAACTTCTCAATAAGTCCGGGCACCTATATGCTTCCCTCTTTGAAAAAAAGAGGGGGGGTGAGGGGAATTTTCCCATCGTCGTTTTAACTTTTGCTCTATAAAGTAACAGATCAGGCCAAAACAAAAATATAGCACCAAAGGAGTATAATATGCCTATCTTTGAATTTGTATGTGAAAAATGTAACCATCTATTTGAAAAACTGATTTTATCGCCTAATGAACCGGCACCTATTTGTCCTAAATGCCGACATGCAGATGTGAAGAAAGTCATGTCAGCGGGAAACTCAAGGCCAAATGGTATTCCCACAGGATCGGGAGGATTTAAAGCGCCTTCTTGTTCTCCGTCTGGTGGCTGAAGTATTTGACGGTATTTCTCAGTTTGAGGAATAAAGGCAATTGTCTGCGACACTATGGTCTGGAGCCTGTTGGAAAACTTTCAATTTTGCTTGCGTCAATCCCTGTCTGCCGCACACGCGGCGCAGCCGGAGAAGGCGAAGTATAAGCGGACATCAAAAATGTGGCAATAGGTAAAACATGGGGGATTACAAAACATAGGGATCAAACCTGGGGTGATGAAAATTACACATTTTGTGACGATTTTCTGTGACGTAATTTATCCTGCTTTTTTTCCATTGGCATATCAGCGTCATTTTCATCAGTCCAGGTCAAACCTTATCTTTGACAAGGATAGTGTTTTTATGGTTTTCGTAATAAACTTTCCAAGATTCGCCAACACAAGCCTTTTTCGATCTTCCTCAGTTTCTTGCCGCTATATTGGTTGGAATCTTGACCTGTCTAGCCAGGTTTTCGTCTCAGCTATTTTCGTCAAATGTGTAGATTTGGCCCCTATCATTTCTCAAACGTCAAGTATGCGCCATTGCACCAGTTAGGCGCAAGAAAAGGCGCATATGGAACGAAAACAATAACAGGGCAGTAAAGGTTGCACTTCAGGGCGTCGCGGGCAGGAAGATCAGGGGCAGCTCCCATAAAAGGACCCTAAAAATGCAGATGCCCTGGGGAGATGTGCCGGCAAGACCGTTTCTGGAGTTAGGCGATGAGGATATGCGAAAGATAGAAGATACCTTGCTTCAGTGGCTGGGTGGAGATTGATCATGCCGGGAAACATGAGTTTTATGCTCACGGTAGAGCAGTACAGAAATCAGGCGAAAACCGTGACATGTCGTAACGGCTGGGCATTTGCTCAGGCAGGTCTTGTAGTTATATTTACAATGCGAATTAAGGGTTGACCAATCCACCGGAATCCTCAGTGTTGAAAAGCCCCTGCTTTTAACACATAAAATAAAGAGGAGTAGCGATGGATTAGCGTGATCTCTTAATAAGTCTTTTTATCTATGTTTGTCAAAAAGATAAAGAAGAACTTTGGGTTTATTGTCAAAGAATGAGCAATAACCGGAAAAAACA
>CAZRLQ010000309.1:0-3106 GCA_964600725.1 uncultured Desulfobacterales bacterium | reverse complement strand
AAGCGCCGTCTATTACGCTGCCGCAGCTTAGAGTTTTGCTCAGATTGCTGCTACCCCTGAAGGAGATCAGCAAATTTACATAAGTATCGCTGTAGGGTTAAAGAACGGGGACAAAATAACTTCCCCAATTAGGCATCACAGCTTCAAGCCATCTTTGCCCGATCTAAAACCACAAAGATATTGAAATGGTTAGCTATTCCTTCATGACTCGACAACAGATGTTTTAAACTCGATTATCAAGTTTTTTGAGCTATTCAAAAATCATCTTTATATAACCTATTGATTTTATTAGTCTGATGTATTTGAAAGAGCTTTTTTGTATTTTAATGAATTCAGTAACCTATAAAAAACTTGATCATCGAGTGATACAGAAAGCAGCTTGTAAGCGTTTATTTTTTGCAGCCTATTGATTTATATAAAATCAAAAATCATGCCAAATTTTGATGCAATCGCTCTGGGATTGCTGTTAATATTGTTGACATGATTTGTTAAGTGGGATAAATTATACATTTTTTGCTTTCATAGAAAAATTGGGAAGGAGGGGATAAAAAGGAAAAAAAGCATATTAAGAAAAAGCCTTCATAATATTGATAGTGAAAGTTAAAGATACAATTGCGGGTGTTTAATATTTTATCTTTGATGCCGGTAAAACAAGCAAGTTTTAAGGAGGATTTATAAAATGGATGATGTGCAGAAAATAGCCAAAGAAAGGGAGAGGTGGTATGAGGAAAAAATCGCCCATGCCAAGTATAAACCGAGATCTGTGAAGACTTCCTGGGGAACGGATCTTGATTTAATTTATACTCCGGAACATTTGTCCGATACTGATTATTTAAAAGATATCGGCTTTCCCGGAGAGTTTCCTTTTGTGCGCGGCGTACAGGCAAGCATGTACCGGGGAAGGCTCTGGACAATGAGACAGTACGCAGGTTTTGGAGACCCTATTGTAACAAATACCCGTTTCAAAGCTTTGCTGGAAGAGGGAAATAGTGGTCTGAGCGTTGCTTTTGACCTTCCGAGTCAGACCGGATACGACTCGGATAATCCCCTTGTTGAAGAAGAAGTGGGGAAAGTAGGGGTTGCAGTCGATTCATTGAAAGATTTTGAGATAATTTTTGATGGAATTCCTCTTGATAAAATTACCACCTCATTTACCGTGAATCCGACAGCATCGGTTATCTTGGCTATGTATATAGTCTTGGCTCAGAAGCAGGGTGTTCCCCTCGAAAAACTTGGCGGAACCTTGCAAAATGATATTTTAAAAGAATATCTGGCAAGGGGAACCCATATTTATCCGCCCGAACCTTCGCTCAGGCTGATAGGAGATATTATTGAATATTGTTATGACAAAGTTCCAAGAATGAACACCATCAGTATTTGCGGATATCATATGCGTGAAGCCGGGTGCAGTCTTGTACAGGAGGTTGCATACTGTTTGTCGGATGCTATTGTTTATTGTGAGGAAGTTTTAAAAAGAGGCATTAATATTGATGACTTTGCTCCAAGATTAAGTTTTCTTATGTGCTCTGGAATGAAGATATTTGAAGAAGTGGCAAAATTCAGGGCCACCAGACGGCTTTGGGCAAAAATCGTTAAGAATCGATTTAATGCCAAAAATCCCAAGTCAATGATGCTGAGAATGTTCACCGGCTGTTCTGCCACTGCTTATACCGATAAGGAACCTCTTAACAATATTGCCAGAGGAGCTATCATGAGTCTTGTGTCCGCTCTTGCAGGCTCCCAGGCAGTTCATACCACTTCGTATGACGAAGCCTATGCAATTCCAACCGAGTTGTCCCAGCGCACAGCTCTCAGAACTCAGCAGATCATTGGTTATGAAACAGATGTGGCCTCTGTCGTTGATCCGATGGGTGGCTCTTATCTGCTTGAAGAGCTTACCAATCAGATTGAAAGAGAGGCTGAAAAAGAGATGGCCCGTATCGAGGAGAACGGGGGTATGCTTAAGGGCGTTTCTACCGGAGCCATTCAGCGCGATATTGCTCGTCAGGCATACGAAGAAGCCCAAAAAGTTGAAAAAGGTGAAACGCCGATTATCGGTGTAAACAAATTTGCTTCCAGCAAAGCGGAGGTTATGGATATACACAGGGCAGATCCTGGAGTAAAGGATCGTCAGGTTGCGCGAATAAAGGAAATAAAAGCAAGCAGAAACAACGAAAAGGTAAAACTTTGTCTGGATGAAATCAAACAGACTGCGGCGGGAACCGGTAACCTTGTGGAACCAATTCTTTCAGCCGTTCGTGAATATGCCACTTTGCAGGAAATCTGTGACGCGTTAAGAGATGTATGGGGTGAATATACAGAGGTTTTTTAAGCACTTAATAAGCGATCATGTCATTGCTATTGATGAATATTTCATAAATTATTCCACATTCCGCTTTCTGTTTTTAAATACAGATTGTTGTGCAAAAATATAAGTGGTTGAAAATTCTCCAAAACCATTAATGTTTTAAGTACAATAGCTTTATATGTTTGGTATGTGGAAATTATCATATCAGGAGGAGCGAAATTGCAAGATAAAAAATTACCTCTAAGAGTTTTATTGGCGAAACCGGGTCTGGACGGGCATGACAAAGGCGCAAAGATTGTGGCGTCTTTGCTGCGTGATGCCGGTGTAGAAGTAATATATACTGGTTTGAGGCAGAGTATCGATCAGGTTGTATCGGCGGCTACTCAGGAAGATGTCGATGTGATTGCGCTTAGCATATTATCAGGAGTTCATCTGGAATTGAGCCGAAAGCTTATGGAAAAGTTGCGAGAAAAAAAGGCTGATAAAATACCGGTGGCTGTGGGCGGAGTTATTCCACCTCAAGATATTGAACCGCTGAAAAAACTCGGTATTTCCGAAGTTTTCCCTGTCGGGTCTCCATTAAAGGATATAGTCGAATATTTTACCGAAAGGAAGTGGGAGGCTTAATCATCACCCTTTTCAACCAAAACCGTAACCGTTCACTCCCCCCTTCTCTGTTCTGAGTGTGATTCAATGAAATCAGAGCGTTATGCGTTTCACTTTCATGATTTTGAGGGAGGGGGAGTGAACGGTTGCACCAAAACCATCACTACAATAAATGACTTCCCTCCCTGTTAA
>CAZRLQ010000308.1:0-3114 GCA_964600725.1 uncultured Desulfobacterales bacterium | reverse complement strand
AGCTGTTAGCGATTAGCGGTTAATTTGCCCTGCTTTCCAGCTTGGCTAACTAACTGACACCTAAAAGCTAAGTGCTAATTGCTATTCATCACAGACTACCACACTAATCAGTGATGAACCCTAATTAATTTCAAGGACTATTAAGTTATCCACGTTGATTATACTGCTGATGCACCACCTTCAGATGGAATAAGCCTCATGTCGGATATTAAAGCTATTGCACTTGAAGCACATCTTAGAAATTGCCGTAATGTTTTGACGTTAGGTGTTCGACCCAATTTTTCCGATTACACCCCAAAAGAGGCTGATTTAATAAGAAGGGCGAAAAAGATATATTATCCATCGACATTTTATGCGGATCTGTTCGATTCAGCAGGTAAAAAAACTTTTCCCAGCTATCATACATACAAATTTGCCCAGGATAAAATCAAGCAAACAGCCATTTTTGAACTGCTTAACATACCACATCCAAAAACCAGGGTGTTTTATGGAAAACGTAAAAAAAACTTAATTACAAATTATTTTGATTTTCCATTTATCGCCAAAATTCCTCGTGGATCTGCAATGGGGAGAGGTGTCTTTCTTATCAGAAATCACGACGATCTTTTAAATTACTGCGATTCTGCACCAATTGCTTATATTCAGGAATATTTTCCAACAGATCGTGACATACGTATTGTTGTCATTGGGAAAAGCATTGTTCACGCATACTGGCGAATAGCTCCTCCCGACGAGTTCCGCAGCAATATCGCAGTCGGCTCATCAATCTGCCTGGATACTGTGCCGCAAGATGCTCTTGACCTTGCACTTTATACAGCAAGGCAATGCAGATGGGATAATGTTGGAATAGATATATGTCTGTACAAAAATAATTGTTATGTATTTGAAGCAAACATGAAATATGGCAAGGAAGGTTTTACTGTCGCAGGAATAGATTATATGCAATTGATGGAAAGTTTGATTGAAAATGGAACCATTTAAAAATATTTTACCTGGTAAAATTTTAGATTCAGTTAAGATTTCACTAAATACAAATGAATCAATAAGATTGTCTCCCAATGCTACACTAAGTCAAAATGGTGTGCGCAGAACTTATGAAAAACTCATTGATACAGGATATCGTCAGGCTTTTTCCGTTGATGTCGATAGAATTTTACATTCTCTTTCTTATACACGATATATTGACAAAACCCAGGTATTTTACCTAATAAAAAATGATCATATTACCCACAGGGTACTGCATGTTCAACTGGTATCGAAAATAGCCAGAACAATAGGACGCTTTCTTAAATTAAACGAGGACCTTATAGAAGCAATAGCCCTTGGCCATGATATCGGTCATGCTCCTTTTGGACATGACGGCGAAAAGATTTTATCCGAACTTTGCCTGTCCAATGGAATTGGATATTTTCTTCATAATGTTCAAAGTGTTCAGTTCCTGGAAAAAGTCGAAAGAAAAGGAAAAGGGTGGAACCTTTGCCTTCAGACTTTGGACGGAATCTTATGCCATGATGGGGAGATTCATAATCAAAAACTTGTGCCACAAAGAGGCAAAACGTTTGAAAAACTTAGAAAAGATATAATCGAAAAAGTTTCAAACCCTGAAGTAAAGCTTACGCCAATGACGCTTGAAGGATGCGTTGTAAGAATGGCGGATACAATCAGTTATATTGGCCGTGACATAGAAGATGCCATAAGACTCAACATTATCAAAAGAGATGAATTGCCTAAAAACAGTACTGAACTGCTTGGAAATACAAATGGATCAATTGTACATAATCTGGTAACAGATGTCATAAAAAACAGCTTTCAAAATAATTATACAGCTTTTAGCCCGGAAATATCAGAAGCTTTAAAAATGCTCAAGAAATTTAATCTAAAGTATATTTATCTGAACCCAAAAATAAAAAAACATTTAAATACCATAAGAAAACTTTTTCAAATTCTTTTTGAGAAATACTTAAATGATATTGAAAATGAGAATCAACATTCTGTCATCTTTACCGGTTTTTTAAAAGATATGACCGATGACTATATTGAAAAGCACAACAAATATGAAATCGTAAGAGACTTTATAGCTGGAATGACGGATCAATATTTTTTACAGCAATCTCCTTTACAAATACGGCCTGAAATTTAAATGCTCCCTCTATTTTTCTTTTTAAAAGGGAAAAAAATAAGATTTTGCAGTTATTTGCCTGAAAAATTAATAACCTCTCAAAAGTTATAGCTTACTATTTTTGTGATTCTGCTCGCTCAGATTCAATCTGAATCTGAGCGCCTTAAAGCGACACTTGGTTCAAGACAGACCCTTAATTTAAATGTATCAAAACCGAACTTACCGGAATCTGCTAAACCCAAAGAATCTGATATCTTTCCAGGCAACTGTGAAAGAGACTGATTTATATATACACGCAACAAAACAGCTCAGCGGTATTACAAAAGAACTGATTTTTCAGCACCGGAGATTCATAGAGCGATACATTGAACTGTTTCCAGAATTTTCAACAACGCTTGTCCCTTGGTATAACAGCATTGGTGCACCCAAGATAATACAAAATATGGCAAAAGCCAGTATAAAGGCCGGTGTTGGACCGATGGCGGCAGTTGCAGGTGCTATTGCAGAAGAAGTCGGAAACGATCTTTTATCATATACAGACGAAGTTATTGTAGAGAACGGAGGGGATATATTTTTAAAAACAAACAATCCAGTCACAATTGGAATCTTTTCAGGCAAATCTGCGTTAAGTTTGCGTATCGGCTTGCAATTGGAACCTGAAAATCATCCTGTTTCTGTCTGTACCTCATCCGGCACAGTAGGCCATTCGCTAAGCTTCGGCAAAGCAGATGCAGTATGTGTAATTTCAGATTCTTGCCCCCTTGCCGATGCAGCCGCCACTTCAATCTGTAATTATGTAAAATCAATAAACGAAATCGAAGAAGCTATTAATTATGGTAAGACAATTAAAGGGATTATTGGAATCGTAGTGATTATGAGAGATAAGATTGGGCTGTGGGGAAGAATTAAGATTGTACCTTTAAATTAAAAAGCAGTTGAGATTTATCCGTGAAGAGAGTAGATAGATTTGATTAATCCTATGAATTAACCGGTAT
>CAZRLQ010000307.1:0-3125 GCA_964600725.1 uncultured Desulfobacterales bacterium | reverse complement strand
ATGGAGGATGGTTTTTGAATCAGAAAAGTATCCGTGTGATAAGAGATTAGCCTACAACAAGCTAAAATGGTGCCTTTAGGCCGTAAAGCCCAAGTATTTTAGCCTTGGGATATAAATCTTTGCCCTCAGCATTATTTTTTTTTATTATTCCAGGTTTATGAAGTGCTGTGAGGATAACCTCGGTAATATCCATTACCTTTATCTTTTCTTTACCGCCGGGAATTTTCAATCTTCCCCTGTTAAGCTGACGTTTACATGCCGGGCAGGCCGATACAATGATTTGGGAATTTTTTTCAATGGCCTGCTCAACTCGTTTTGAAGCCATTAGATCAGAAATTTTCGGGAAAGTTTCAGGTACCAGGCCGCCGCCGCCACAGCATACGGATTTCTCACGGGCAGAGCTGAATTCAAGAAGAGAGATACCCGGGATACGGCTTAAAATTTTTCGAGGTTCTTCAATAATATTCAGATGCCTGCTCAGATAACAGGGGTCATGGTAGATAACCTTTTTTTCAAATTTTTGCTGAAAATCAAAACTGCCTGATCCAATTATCTGTTCAAGATACTCGATTGTACTTATTGCCTTGAAAGGCAGCCCATCAGCAATCTCCCGATACAAACGGCAGAAGGTATTCAGGCAGGCCGGACAGGGTGTTATTAAGAGCCCCGGCTCAGCTTTCTTTTTAATCAGCGATGTAACCTTTTTTGCATTTTGCCTGAAACCTTCAATATCACCTGCTTGAGCCA
Source organism: uncultured Desulfobacterales bacterium (assembly GCA_964600725.1). Lineage (GTDB taxonomy): Bacteria > Desulfobacterota > Desulfobacteria > Desulfobacterales > CAZRLQ01 > CAZRLQ01. The sequence goes on along the minus strand of CAZRLQ010000307.1, from coordinate 2,378 downwards.
GCGGAAGACCGCAGCAGATTTCACTGCCGCCAAGGGTGGTATATTCGATACCGGCAAAATCAAGGATATTTAATAAAGAAAAGATTATTTGCCGGTCTAAATAAGATGCCGTACATCCAAAAAAAATTAACGGTTTTTTTTTATCCGGCAGCCGGTTTTTTTCTTTTTTTACAGGAAAATGATTTAAAAGTGTCAAGGCTGATTCACCTTTAAGATTTATTCCAAAGGGGTTGCTGATTTTTTTGATATTTGCTGTAATTTTTTTTACTTCAGATGGCATAAATCCTTTTTTATATATTTGCTGCCTTGTATAAGCTACAAGTTTTGTTACTTTAATTTGTGAAGGGCAGTTCTGTTCACAAATGCCGCAGCCTGTGCATAGATAAAACTTCTTGGCTATATCAAATGAAAGTTCTGCCGCGCCGGTTTGAAGTGCGTACAGTAGTTGGACATTGCTGCGAGCATTATTGCTCTCCCGGCCGGTAGCCGAAAATATTGGACAGACGGATCGGCATGAACCGCACATCATACATAAAAGTGAGTCTTTATTAATGCTTTCGTGATTTGAGGCTGAAAATTTTGTCTTTTTATTAAAAGCGGCATTAAAGGCAAAATTATCAAACATGTCAATTTTTTTTTCAGAAAAACCGAGTTTGCCGGGATTCATTATATTTGAAGGATCGAAAATATCTTTGATCTTTTTCATAATTTCATGGCTTTTGCCGAGTTCTTGCTTGATAAACGCTGCCTTGGCAATTCCGACACCATGTTCGGAAGAGACAGTGCCGCCCAGTTCTGTGGCAAGTCCGTTCAATTCTGCTGCAAGATTTTTTGCTCTTTCCCACTGGTTTCGATCCAGAGGGTTGATAACAAATGTCGCATGAATATTGCCGTCCCCTGCATGTCCGAAAAGTACAATCGGAAGATCATGTTTCATCGAAAGGTGCCTTGTTTTTCTAATCGCTTCCGGTACTTTGCTGACAGGCACACCGATATCTTCGGCCATTGGAACCAGCCGGGAGTTTGGAGCAAGGGGGCTAAGCGCGCTGACAAGCTTGTGCCTGAAGCGCCATACCCTCTTTCTTGCATTGGGATCATCAAATGAGTAAATATTTTTTGCTCCCTTTTTTTTACAAAGTTTGCGGATAAGATTCATTTTATCTGATACCGCTGATGGATATCCATCAATTTCAATGATAAGCATGCCTTTGGTATCATTAAACTTCAGTCCCAATTTGCTGCTGAACTCTTGAATCGAAACACAGTCCATCAGTTCGCAGGAGCTTGGCAATATATTTGATGAAACAATTTCGACAGCAACATCGGCAGCCAGATCAACGGATTGAAATCCTGCAAGACAAACAGAGACTGCTTCCGGCCGCTGTTTGATGCGAAGGGTGGCTTCTGTAATCACACCGATAGTACCTTCCGCTGAAGAGAAAAGGCGCGTAATATCAAAGCCGGCTGATGCTTTGGGGGTTTGGTGCCCGGCACGTATCAACTCGCCTGAGGCGAGGACAGCTTCAACAGCCATTAAGTAATCACCGGTTGTGCCGTATTTCAGCGCACTTCTTCCCGAGGCGTTTGTTGAAATCATTCCGCCTAATGTTGCAATGTTGCAACTTCCAGGATCAGGGGGAAAAAAGTATTCCGGAGGGAGGCTGGAATTGAGCTCGCTGCAAATTACTCCGGGTTCAACAACGGCGAACCGGTCAATAATATTAATTTCCTTTATTCTTTTCATCAGCGAAAGATCCATAACAATTCCGCCGTAAACAGGGATAACTGCACCGGTAACACTGGTTCCAGCGCCTCGCGGGGTAACGGGAATCATATTTTCAGATGCAAAGATGAGAACTTTTTGAACATCTTTTGCAGAAACAGGTAATACAACAACATCAGGAATTGCCGAATATGCCGACATATCTCTTGAATAAGCGATGCATTCGGCACGGCTGCAAAGTACTCTTTCGGGCTTCAAAATTTTTTTTAGTTCATTTAGGTTCTTCATAAAAGGAAAAGGGACCCTTAAATGTTTTTTTCTATGAACTGCTGTTTTGCGATTTAATGAAATCCGCAAGAGTTCTTATTGATTTTAATACCACACGACTTGTTTCCTGTGCATCAATGCGTATATTGTAATTTTTCTGAATTGCTGCAACAATCTCCACGGCATCGAGGGAATCAAGACCAAGGGGGGAATCGGGGCCGATAAGAGGGATATTCGGATGCAAATCATCCGGCTGCACATCGGTAATATTGCAAACGTTGATAATAAGCTCGGTCAATTCTCTCTCTAATTCGCCGGCTATTAACGAGATCATACACTTTCTCCTTTAACCCTTAGATATTAACCATAAGCCTCTCAGAGGCTATCC
>CAZRLQ010000306.1:0-3138 GCA_964600725.1 uncultured Desulfobacterales bacterium | reverse complement strand
TGCCGCTCACCGCCTTCGCTGATTTTTATTGAGCTATGCACGCTTGCCGAAAGGCCACCAGCGGCCTTATGCAAGTTTTTGGCTTAAATGATTTTTGAAAATGGATTTAAATCCCTCAATCAAAACTTTTTTTGAGGTATTAAGGCTTTCTTTGTTAACAACCATACAAGCTTCTGAGTTCATTAGCTCCTTAACTGATATTAAATTATTTTTCCGCAGGGTATTGCCGGTTTCAGTATTTTCAATGATCATATCGCAATCTTCTGGAATCAGGGATTCTGTAGCACCGTATGTCATGATTATCCTGTAAGGGTGAAGATTGTTCGTATGTGCAAAACCGTCTGCGATATAAACATATTCAGATGCAATTTTAAGATATTTTTCTTTGTTTTCTGACCGGAAAAGATTAATAAATTCAGATAGATTCTTTCCATAATTATTGTGTACCGCCGCCACGATTTTTACCTTGCCAAATCCCAGCTTAAGCAGAGGTTCATCATCGACAGGACTTTTTGGGAAACGTATTTTATGTTCCCTTAGCCAGTCTGTTCCAGATATTGCGATATCAAAATTCCCGTTTGCCACATGGAGCGGCATATCCTGGGGGCGTATCACCTTGGCGGCAACCATATCCGGCCTGCTGATCATTTCCTTTGCATGATCTGTTTTTAATTTTAGAATCGGCCGGCGTATTAAGTTTGATATCTCATAGCCATCGAACCAGATACCGCTCTCTTTCAGAAAAGGCACCACATGGTTCATCAGGTGACCATCCGGAAGTGCAAAATTAAGCTTTAGATTATCCATCTATTGTACTCCTGTGAAATGGCGCGGGTCAAAAAAATTTTAAAACTGGAAAAAGATTCTTTTTTACAAAACTTTCACTATTGACTACAAGACAAAGATCCGACTCAAAATCACAATTATTATCAACAAGATTCTGAAGCCCCATATGCTTTAGCTCGGTCTTGTCGTCAACGGCAAGAAGAACAACGTCAGCATGTTCCGGAGGATACACCTCAACGCTTCCCCAGGCTGAAAAAACTTTAAATTTTCTAAGCCGATTAGTGATGGCAAAATTTTCAGCCAGGTTTGGGTATTCGCTGACAATCGTTACAAAGTCCTGCATTGTCTGCAAATCTCCAACTGATCCAAGGTTTCCGGTTATTCCGGTACATGCGTGCAAATATTTTTTATTTAATCCAAGATGTTTAAACAGGTGAAGTTTTGTTGCTCTATACCTTACCGTATGCTCCTTTATCCAATCCAAGCCGCAAAAACCTATATCATAATTTCCGACAGCTACCTGAATAGCCACATCTTTTTCCGCCATTATTTTTGCACGCACAGGCAGTCCCTCAACCTTTGCGCGGTAAGTTCGGTTTTTCGAGTTATAATCCTTGACAGGAAAGAAAATCCGTTCAAAAAGTTGAGCCAAGGGGGTCATAACAACTCCCTTGGGAAGAGAAAGACTTATTAATTTATTAAGCATTAAATTCACCAAACAGATTCTTCAAAAGAGGCTTGCCGATTTTCTGGCTGTATAAGACCTGATAACCATCAATGAACCTTTCGTGATCGACTTCGATCACCAGTCCGAAGCTTTCGTATTTTTCCTTTTCAACAGGATTTAAGGTAATTTGAGAAACAAAGCCCAGACGGGACAACTTGTCACAAAGCATCTGTCCTGTTTTTACATCATGTTTTGTAATATTACTTACATAGATACATATATTTTGGAGTTGATCGATTGATTCGGAAGAATCTTTCATGATGCTGCCATGTCTTAAAATATTTCTGATGTATAAGGCAAAACCGACAGCAGGTACAGCTTCAGGTAGTTTCCACATCTCTTTGATAAAATTATCATAACGTCCACCTGAACAAAGAATATCGCTTTTGGATTTTCTCTTTGGGGTGGAAAGCACCTGAAACTGAATTCCAGTATAATAGTTCAAATCACCGATGGCTGAAAAATCGATCACATATTTACATTCCAGACTATCTAATTTTCTGCAAATAGATACAAAATTTTCAAAGGCGGGTTGAACTTTCTCATAAGCTGATCTATGCAAACAGCTCTTAATGTTTTCCAGATAGTCTGCTGTATGATTTTCAGAACTTTTCTCAATTGCATTTATAAAAACTTCCCCGCCTTGTTTGTCGAAAGAAATTGCATTAATTTCTTTGGTAATCGAAGGGTATGAAAGATATAGATAATATTTTTCAAATCCAATTTTTTGAATAATATCACAAGCCATGTAAATCGCTTCAACGTCCGATTCAGGGTTTTTATTTCCAATATCCTCAATTCCGCATTGCCATCTCTCTGATATATCATCCCACGAATCAGCCCACTCAAAATGATTTTCTACATAACAAAGCTTTTGTCTTGGATTTTTGGGGAAAAGATGCTCCCCGTAAAATCGTGCCACACAGGCTGTGGAATCAGGCTTGAGAGCTACTCTTTCTCCACTCCATCCGTCCCAGTCAATAAAAGAATATATCCGTCTTAATTTAGCTTCGTTTAAAGCGCCCAGAGCAGTAAATATGTACAAGGGTTCAATGGTCGATGTTTTAATTTCATTGTAGCCAAAATGTCGGCAGCGACTAAGAAAAGCTTCTTCTATTTTTCGAAAACGCAAACATTCATCAATTGTAAGATCGTTTTTTGAACTTTTATTCTTCATCTCAAATTCCTATGAGGGTTATGATGGGCCGTGATCATCGTCTCAGCCATTGTATAAGGTTATTATAGGCTGTTTAAAACTGATGAATCGGCTTCGCTTCAATCCCCTGCTTGCTTTTTTCAAACAGTTCCTTACCGCTGCTATTTCAGAAAATGGCTCAAAGACGCTGGCTTCTTCTAAATCTTTGCATCTGCCTTTGTCTAAAGACAAAAACTTTTCTAGGAGGCTGTCTCTTCAAAATGAAAAGTAAAAATCCGACATTTTGAAGAGTTGCGCATTCACCTATCACCATGTTATTATCTCGTCAAGCGAGAATTAATAATGTTTTTTTGTTTATTTTATGTTAAACTGTGTTAAAATTAATTTTTAGCCTGTGAAGCATCGGCACTAATGAAGGATGTCGCCATATTGAGACCTTTGCAAAATGAAAAATTTCTGCGCCTGCCTG
>CAZRLQ010000305.1:0-3158 GCA_964600725.1 uncultured Desulfobacterales bacterium | reverse complement strand
ACATTCATAATATCATAGCTGCGGAAAATCAATTTTTCTTTGCAGCGGCGTTTTTTGGGCAAAGACTGGAATGGATTGATATTCAATCTTTTTTTAGCTTCATCCTTTGTCGGGATCGCATTCAGTCCCAGACCAATCTTTTTCCCCGAAACCGTATCCATCACTATTGCTGTTTTCCCATCTGAAACCACTGAAACAGGGATCTGATAATCTTCAAGAATTCTGGAAGCTGCAATTATTTCTCTTTCTCGTGAACCAAGTGATCCTGCTGCACACTTTATTGCCATAAACCTTCTTTCATCTACAGATACAACAAGGTCTAATTGCGAGCTGTACAATTCTTCGCCTATAGTAAAACTGATTTCAACATCAACCTGTATATCTTGTTTCGCATATCCTTTTTTGTATACCAGCATCTGTTCGACTGCCTGCCGGTTTGCCTCGGCTCCGATATCCGGTATTTCCTGACCTGTTATAAAATCGAAAATGGTCTGATAAGATTTTTGCATGTCATATTCTGTCTTTGCATTATTTCTCGATAAGAGATGTTCCTGTCATATTTTTCGGTTTTTTTATACCCATTAGTTCAAGAATTGTAGGAGCTATATCACCAAGACGGCCTGGCCGTAAGGTGACATTTTTTTGCCGGTCATCAACAAGTATAAAAGGAACTGGATTTAATGTATGTGCGGTGTAAATTTTTCCATTTTCATCTTTCATTTTTTCTGCATTTCCATGATCAGCGGTAATCAGAGCAATACCGTCTTGTGCTTTGATTTCGGGAATAATTTTATTGATACAGGCATCAACGGCTTGACATGCCAAAACCGCTGCATTGAAGTTTCCGGTATGTCCAACCATATCTAAATTTGCAAAATTGATTACAATCAGGTCGTATTTGTTTGATTTTATCCGTGAAATAACCTCGTCGGTTACCTTGTATGCGCTCATCTCCGGCTTCAGGTCGTAGGTGGGGATTTCACGAGGTGAGGGGATAAGGCATCGATCTTCGTGCGGAAAAGGTTTTTCTTCCCCTCCGTTAAAAAAATAGGTGACATGGGCGTATTTTTCTGTTTCAGCTATTCTGAGTTGATTCAACCCTTTTTTGCTTATGACTTCACCCAGAATACCATCCAGATGAAGAGGTGGAAAAGCTACGGGAAGTTTAAAATTTTCATCGTATTGGGTCATGCAGACAAATTGAGAAAGCTTTGGTAATGATTTTCTTTTAAAAAACTGAAAATCTGGTTCTGTAAATGCACGTATGATCTCTTTTGCACGGTCTGCACGAAAATTGAAAAATATGACCCCATCTCCGTCTTGTATTGTTCCAATCGGTTTATCATCTTCATTTGTCAATAAAACAGGCTGAACAAACTCATCTGTTTCACCTCTGCTATAGGCAGTTTTTACAGCTTTCACAGGATCCTTTTGTTTCGTTCCTATGTTATTTGTATAGAGATTGAAAGCTTTTTCCACCCGTTCCCATCTGTTATCGCGGTCCATTGCATAAAAACGGCCGCAAATCGTCGCAATTTTTCCGATTTTTTTTGTTGAAATACGACTCTGCAAACGTTTCAGATATTCCGCACCGCTGTCAGGTGGTGTATCCCGTCCGTCAAGTATCGGATGAACATATACACGGTTTAATCTATTTTCTTTTGCCATATCCAGCAGTGCAAAAATATGATTGATATGGCTGTGAACACCGGCATCAGAAAGAAGGCCTAACAAATGCAGTGCTGAATTATTTTTTTTTATATTTTTTATCAGAGATATTAGTGTGCTGTTTTGAAAAAATTTTCCATCTTCTATTGATTTATCGATTCTCAGGAGATCCTGATAAACGACTCTGCCGGCACCGATATTTAGGTGTCCTACTTCGGAATTGCCTATAATTCCATCCGGCAGCCCAACAGCCTTACCTGCACACAAAAGTCTGGTATTGGGATATTCATCTGCAAGTTTATCCAGGCAGGCTGTTTTTGCAAAAAATACAGCATTGCCATTTTGGGACTCGCTTAATCCCCAGCCGTCCAAAATTATCAGCACACAAAGCCTTTTATTATTCATGATATCTCCCAGTCTCCCCGTTTCTCCATCTCTCCGTTTCACCGCAGCTCTCCGGCAGTTTGGTTCATAAACATAAAATCGATAAATTAAATTACCCGGGTTTTCGAAAAATAGTTTTAGTGTTTGGCATTATAATTGCTTAACCAAATCTTCAGTATCGAATTTTGAGTGATGTTTTGAGATTGGGAATGGGGACAAAATAACTTCTCCAACTATAACATGCCCAAAAATACAAAAAATTTCTTATGCTCGCGGGGCAGAGCCACGGAGGGCTGCCCCTGCTATTTTGCGCTAATATGCATCACGGCTCCAGATAATGCCTGTTTATGGGAGTTATTTCATCCTCCTCAGGCATTTTTCTCAATACTCACCACTCATCACTCACCTCTCATTACCCTTATGCACACAGCAAAATTTATACTATAATCTATTGATATAGCATCATAGTTTTTTCGAAAACTCAAGGTTTTATTTCAATCACATAACTCATGCCAAAATCTTTAGGGCCTTTAACAAATTGACCACTTCCGAAATTCAATGGCCAATTTGTGCTTGGGTTTGCAAACATGCATTTTTCTTTTTTTGCCAAAGCATTTTATCCCACATTTTGCTCTTTGCGATCTAACTATTTGAATTTATTAAATCTTAATATTCAGATATATAAAAGGGCATCAAAAACTTGCTTAATTTTAAAAGTGTTACAGAGACAGGCGAAATGTAAAATGTAAGATGAAAGAAAAAATGGCATTGCATTAATCTCTGCGCCTGCCTGTATCTGTCCGCACCTGCCCGCGACGCGGACGCGGCAGACACACACAAGACGGGTGCAATCGGACAGCCTCATAGCGGGCACGTGACCATGAAGTCCTCCATCCATATTGGGGGGTGTGCTTTATAAATTCGGCATTATGCTCGATTCTTCACCTTTCCTGCCTCTGTTGCAGCAGGCTTGACAATAACCTGAATTGAAGCCTTTCAAACAGGCTTTAAAAAAAAGACAAAATGCGAACTTTTCAACCTTTATATTTTAAAGACAAACTAAAAATAATAAATCCTGAAGGCTTCATCGGTATTGTTACTCTTTG
>CAZRLQ010000304.1:0-3165 GCA_964600725.1 uncultured Desulfobacterales bacterium | reverse complement strand
CTGCTGCGTTATCAAACGCCTGCAGTATTACATATACGGCTGCGCGTTTGATGCCCTGCACCTGCCTGCCGCGGGCAGGTCTTAGGCAAAAGCAGCGTTTGCAGAATTTAGGCAGCATGTTTTATTGTAAATTTTCAATAAGTTCGGACAGTACATCTCTATCAGATTCAAATTGCCGAAAGACTGAGTTCAGGTAATCGGAAAGGAGTTTTGGCACTACCTTTCTGTTCTTGCTCCTGACAACGTAAAGATGAAGCCGGACATCAAGCGCCTGTTGAGAAGTTACGTCTTTTTATGCCTTTCAAGACTAAGCTCAATAAGTTTGTCGAGGAGCTGACTGTAGGTTAATCCTGCTTTTTTTGCTGCAAAAGGGAAAAGACTGGTTTGGGTCATGCCCGGAATGGTGTTGGTTTCAAGAAGATAAGTCTTTTTGTCTACTGCGATCATATCGGTTCGGCTGTATCCATCGCAGGCAAGAGCTGTATGAGCCATAAGCGCACAAGATTGCACTTTATGAGTAAGCACATCGTCAATGCGGGCAGGACATATTTCCTGAGTTGATCCTGGTGTGTATTTTGCCTCGTAATCAAAAAAAAGATGTCCCTTATCCGGGACAATCTCTACAACAGGCAGCGCTTCTGGCTTGTCGTTGCCGATAACGCCGCAAGTAAGCTCAATTCCTTTAACGAAGGCTTCGGCCAGAACAGTATCATCATAAGCAAAGGCCTTATCCAAAGCATCTTTTAAAAAATCAACCGATTTCACCATCGACATTCCGATACTTGAACCACCCTTAACCGGTTTAATGACCAGCGGCAGTCCTAACCGGTTTACAAATCTATCCGGGTCTATTTTCTCACCGCGCTTAACGGCAATATAGGAAGGTACAAGGAGACCTGATTGTTCATAAATCTGTTTTGAAAGCAGCTTGTTCATGGCAAGAGCGCTTCCAATAACACCCGATCCTTGATATGGAATATTAAGAAGGTCTAAAAGGCCCTGGATCCTGCCGTCTTCACCGTACTCTCCGTGCATTATTATAAGAGCTGCGTCAATTTGAGATGCTTGAGCAACCAAACGGCTGATGTCTGTTTTTGGATCGTATCGGATTACACGGTACTTATCCCTGTCCAGGTGCTCATTGACCTGGTCTCCACCCTTTAGCGATACCAGGCGTTCAGAAGATATACCACCTGAAATAAGTGCAATGGTAAACTTTTTCAAAAACTATCCTTTAAAAATAAACTCTTTAGCTTTGTTATACTCGTCAATGGTAATCAGATCTTTTTCAAGGAGATGAACAAGTTCATTAAGTTCCCTTATACGCACAGCCTCAGCATCTTCCAGCATTTTAAAATGATGATCCGTGTCGCTGATCTGAAGAGGCGCTTCAGCCTCTCTTCCTATTTTAAGAGAAGCCAGGCCCCCTAAAAAGCTGACTTCAACTGTTTTGCCTCTAAGAAAAGGTGAATTTAACATTTCACCTAATGTTTTGCCCTCTTTTTTCATCCGCCTGTAAAAAAGATAAATGGAAAGAATAATTAAAGCTGATCCTCCAAGTAAGATCCAGATCAGATAATTGACAACTCCCCGGAAAAAAAGAACTAAAAAGCCTATGCCTATGATTAGAAGAATATGGATAACGAGTATAAAATTGGCCATTAAAATGCTTTTAAATATGCCGTTTTCACTATTTCCTTTCTTGAATATCATTTTTAATCTCTCTCAAAGTTTCCTGGATATTAACGCAGGTCCTCATTCAATGAGCCTTGGACAGCCTCCGAGGCATTTACGAATGGATTCCAGTCTTTACAAAAATAATCACAATCGGACATACTGCCCGGACGTTCTCCGGAACGCCTGAACATTGTAACTTCTCAAAAAGTTAGGCAACAGCGGAAAAATCCCCCTCAATCCCCCTTTTTCAAAGAAGGAAGCACATAAGGCGCCCGAACTTCATTGACCCGAACTTATTTGAAAGGCTACCGTTCTCACACTTTCCCGTTTCGATTCCCTGCTTTTAAAACAGCTTCCAAGAGCGTTTCTAAAATTGCCCCAAAAAAACATATCGGCAGAAAATCTATTATCCTGAACATCGTAAGACAAAAAGTAGGGGTAAGGCAAAAAGTAAGGTAAAAAGAGAAAATTATCCCCCAAGATATAAGATCAGATAGAATCAGACAGGAATTGCGAGAAGGTGTGGAAGAACGGCAAGATTTACATTATAACGGAAGTTTTAACCGGTTCTTTAATCATTATTACAGCTTGAATGTTTTGAAGAAATATTTTCAAGCAGCTTTGGATAATACTGCTGAGGCTTTTCAAAAATAACAGAAGTTCCTCTAATCGAATTAAATTTCATAATTAAGAAATTTAATTTTTTGATAATACGATACTTTTCTTCAGTTTCTCCCATACCTGCCAGAAGCTCTTCTGTCTGTCTTATTTCTTTTTTTAATTCAAGTTCCGGGGGCAGACTGTCTGCATTTTTTAATATTTTGTAGGCAAGACGCAATTCTTCAGGAACCTGTCTATCATCATAGATAATCGGCTTTCCTGCACCCGGGAGATTTTTAAAATCTCCATTATCCTGGGCATCTTTTATCCGTTTCTCAACAATTTTTTCAAATCCTGTTAACAAAATCAGCCCTTTAGTGAATGCTCCCCTCCTGAATCTTAGATTCAGGAGGAGCTTTTAGCAGGCCGCAGCCCGTCTGCCGGCAGGCAGGCCTGAAGCATATCCATCCCGATACGCAATATATTTAAAGCCGCGTTGTGATAGCGGTTTGCGACAAAACCACAGGAACATCTATGAGTACGAACAGAGAGAGATTTTTTGACAATCCCACCGCAGGCAGAGCATCTCTGGGAGGTATAGCAAGCAGGAACACCGGTTACCTTTTTACCCTGCTCCTTTGCCTTGTATGCCGGAATCGTCAAAAATTTGAACCATCCAGCATCATTGATGGACTTGTTCAGTCCAGCTTTAACGAATGCTCTGTGGTGGCGATGCAGGGAATTGAACCCCGGACACTGCGGATATGAGCCGCATGCTCTGACCATCTGAGCTACATCGCCATAATAATAAGACCTTTGCAAAACATTCCTTTGCTAAGCCCCCGGCTGCGCCGGGGAGAATGGCAAAAGCTATGCTATAGTATTTGA
>CAZRLQ010000303.1:0-3169 GCA_964600725.1 uncultured Desulfobacterales bacterium | reverse complement strand
GTAATCTGTATTTATTGATATTTACGGTATCATAAAGTCTATTTAACGCAAAAAAACTGCCGGAGAAAAGAATATGGTAAGATATGAAACATTAATTGAGCGCAAAGAAAAGATCGCAGTTGTTGGTTTGGGATATGTCGGTTTGCCGTTGGCTGTACACTTGTCAAAGCATTTTGATATTTTTGGCTATGACCTTGATCCGGATAGAATCAGGGAGCTTGAATCAGGTTTTGACAGGACCATGGAGGTTTCTGAGGAAGATCTCGGCAATGCGACAATATTTTTCACAAGCAACGAAAAAGATTTAGCCGCCTGCCGACTTATAATTGTAGCGGTGCCCACACCTATCGATCAGTATCGCATTCCGGATTTAACCCCTGTGCGAAAGGCTTCGGACACAGTGGGGAAAAACCTGGTTGCAGGCTCATCTGTTGTTTATGAATCAACTGTTTATCCCGGTGTTACCGAAGAAATCTGCGTTCCTATTTTAGAACAGCAGTCGGGCTTAAAATTCGGAGTTGATTTTACAGTCGGTTATTCACCGGAGCGTATAAATCCTGGTGACAAGGTACATACTCTTGAAACTATAGTAAAGATTGTTTCAGGATCAGATGAAGATACTCGACAGCTTCTTTTTGATGTTTACGGAAAGATCGTCAAAGCCGGAATACACCAGGCATCTTCTATAAAGGTCGCTGAAGCGGCCAAGGTTATTGAAAATACGCAAAGGGATCTTAACATAGCTTTAATGAATGAACTTGCAATGATTTTTCATAAGATGGATATTGATACCCTGGAAGTTTTAAGGGCAGCCGGGACCAAATGGAATTTTCTTCCGTTTACACCCGGTCTTGTGGGCGGACATTGCATCGGTGTTGATCCGTATTATCTGACTTTCAAAGCAGAGTCATTAGGTTATCATCCTGAAATGATTCTGGCCGGCCGGAGAATAAATGACGGTATGGGCAAATATGTTGCCGAGAAAACCGTAAAGATTCTTATTAAAGCCGGCAAGCAGGTTCTTGGGGCAAAGGTAGCTGTTTTAGGAATTACTTTTAAGGAGGATGTCCCTGATCTCAGAAATACCAAGGTAGTCGATATTATAAATGAACTCAGAGATTATGGAGTTGAGGTGCTTGTACATGACCCGCTCGCTGATGCAAAGGAAGCAAATAAGTATTATGGAATCGAACTTCAGGAATTTGACCGGCTAAGCGGAGTTGATGCCGTGATAGTCGCAGTAATTCATCAGTACTATAAAAAAGAGGGTCTTTTAAATATTGCCAGGTTATGTTTAAATAAAACTTCAATTGTAATTGATATTAAAGGCGCATTTAACAAAGACGAAATTGAAAAAAATAATATAGCTTGCTGGAGGCTTTAGTCCGCTTATATGAACCCGCCTATATGAAATGATGAATTCTGAATGATGAATTATGAATAGAAGAATTTTAGCTATTTATAAGAATAGACTTTCAGGCACCGATTTATTTTCATTCTTTATTACGCCCACTGAGGCATGATGGTTCGTCAGTGTCATGTCATACGTGAAATATCGTATCAGGCATTTGTCATTCCAGCAAATGGAGGTTTACTTGAAATCATCTGTTTTTAATAAGCCAGCCGAAGTTCTGCTCAGGATAGTGCCGGTTGAACTTGCAGGGGGCGGCCCTGTTATGCAGACCATTCAGATAGATGAATGGCTCATAATGCTGAGTGAAAAGTTCAATCTTCCTGTTCGTCGGATCGGCGTTTTAAGCTCCAGCAAAGGTTTTGTTGATGAAAAGATCACAGGAAAATTGCACGATCTTCATCGTTTTGTTCAACCGGCTGAATCTGTCTCTGAAATTTATCATAATGTTTCATCGGTGCTTTTAGAAGAACTTCATTATTTGTACATGAAAGGAATCAGACACATAACGGCAGTATGTTGCGGATATACATCTTATGGACCTTTTGGATTAAAGCTTGCTATGGGAAGAATAAACGCAGACAATTCAGATGATCCTATTACGGGAAATTTGATCGTTCAGGACAGCTCTTTTCCGGACACTGACAGGCTCTGTATGGAAGTAGATGAGAAAGGTTATCCATTGACCAGGTTCTATGGACCTGCTTATAGTTCAACACCTGATTTGAAGGCTGTTTTTACCCTAAATACAGCCGTTCCTTTTGATATTGATTTGAGCAGACGGGTTCCCGACAGCTGCAAGCCTCTTCTTTCATCCTTTCCTTTCACACAAAGATATCTAAAAAAATGGCGTAAAATAGGCAGGGGATCCAAACCAGAGGCAAGAACGCGGCTGAAAGGGGTCATACCCGGCTGGGAACTGGTTAAACCTTATGATTGGGTTATTCCGATTCTGGCATCAGATATCTGGGATCCTTCCTGCATCGACAGGTGGATGACGCGGGAACAATTCGACACCGTTATCGACGGAACCCTTTCAATTGTCAAAGCGCTCCGCATTGTATCACAGAAAACAGATAAACCTGTATTTCTGCCCATTGTCAGAAGCGGCATGGAATTTGTCATGTCACGTAATCTGCCTGATGTTTATTTTGCTGATTCCAGGATTGCAGGCAGAGGCTCTGGTGTATTTTTTCTCCCATATAATACGCTCCCCCAATCTTCCTTTGCAGATTTAATTGCAGGTTCTGATTTGCTCGTTAACCGGGCGGTTCAGTCCAACTCGTTTGCAGAGACAATTTTGGCCGGAAAACCGCAGATTGTAGTCACAATACCGGCGGCAGGATATATGGAGGCTGAATTGATGGCACAGGGTCTGAAACAGGGATTGCTGAGTTATGACTGCGGATATGAAAAAATGGGTTCAGAAATGTATAAAATCCTGACTGACCCCAAATATAAAGATGATCTTATTAGTTATTTCCAGGCCGCGTTCGATGGTATCTACTTAAATCCGAAAACAAATTTCGGTGATATTATCTCAAGGATAGCCGGGCTGAGTTAACCGCTCTTCCCTTCGCTGACGCTGAGAAAGGGGTTTGCGTAAGCAGTCGGTTATGATATTGTAAAACCTAAATTCTGCAAACGCTGCTTTTGCCTAAGACCTGCCTGCGGCAGGCAGGTGCAGGGCATCAAACGCGCAACCGTATATGTAATACTGCAGGCGTTTGATAACGCAGCAGATCAGGTAAAAGCGGC
>CAZRLQ010000302.1:0-3170 GCA_964600725.1 uncultured Desulfobacterales bacterium | reverse complement strand
TTACAAGCTGTCTGCTTTACCTGCCTGCCGCAGGCAGGGCTGACAGTAGTTGACCTGTCAGTCAGAGCTTACCATTATTTTGCTGGCAAGACCCCGGCCGAGGGCATAACGAGTAAAATCAACTGAAATAACCAATTGACCCTGTCCGATGTTGCTAATCACTTCGATCTTATCTTTGGGCTTCAATCCCATGGATAGTAAACGGGAACGAGCACCTGTGCCGCCGCTGAACTCTTTGATTATAAGTTTTTCGCCTTGTTTAGCCATTGAAAGGGGCATGAGTTTAATACTTTCTTTAAGGCATTTAGAACAGATACCATATATTTCCATCTTGTGCTGAAGCATATGAAAACCATAACTTGAAGCTATTTGTGTCTGCAATTTCTCAAGATGCTGATTCTGAAACTCGATAATATCTTTGCATTTTGTACAAATCATATGATCATGATGCCTGCCAAGATGCCTGTGTTCGTAGAGAACATCCCCATCATCAAATCTGTTTTTCTGAGCAAAACCATATCGGCACAGAAGATTTAATGTTTCTATAACAAAATCAATATCTAAATTATATCCATTTTTGTTAAGAAGCACTAAGAGTTCATCTGCAGTAAGGTGTCGTTCAGTTTGAAGAAATACTTCCAGGATATTAAATCTATCTTCAAACTTATCAATATTTTCCTGTTTAAAAAGTTTTTTGAACTGCTGTTTTTCCTGGCTGTGAATTCTTTCCATAATATTCTCTTGTTATTGGTGAATACCTTTTGCTTGTACTCTGATTGAATAATAACTAAGGTGACCGGAAGCAAGCGATGTTGAAACGGCTTAATTAATGTTTTTCCGCCTGATAGTCAAGTGCAAAAAAATAGATAAATCAATAGGATGTTGCTTTTCGTCGCTCTTTGCGCGGGAACCCGTATGGTATGCATTCCCGCGCAAAGAGCGTGGAAACCAGAAAGCTAAAACCATTTAGTTAACTATCGCAATATATACTTGAGTTTTCGAAATCTCAAAACTCATCACCCAAAACTCGATACTAAAGATTGGGTTAAACAATTATAATGCCAAACACTAAAACTATTTTTCGGAAACTCAAGTATATGCCCGATTAAATGAGCACGGGAAAAGCTGACGCAATCTTAAGCTATTATGAGTAAAATGAAAATCAAAACATTAATATTTCTTTTTTCAAGCCTTCTGGTATTTAATATACAGACGGTTTTAAGTGAAAATTCTTCACCTGTATTAAAATCTTCTGCAGATGACAGTTCCATGACAACTGAAGAAATTTTAGACAGAATTGAAGACCGGTATGCCCGCGTCGGCTTTACTGCTGATTTCTTTCAAAAATCGACCATACATGCCATGCACTTGACTGATACCGCCTGCGGAACGGCATTTTTTAAGCATCCCGGCATGATGAGATGGGAATATGAAAAACCTGACAAGCAAAGTATTATCACAGACGGCAAGCAGTTATGGATTTATAAACCGGAAGATAATCAGGTGATGATCGGAAAAGCTCCTTTCTATTTTGGCAGTGGTAAAGGGGCCAGCTTTCTTGCAGATATAAAAATTATGAGGAAAAATTTCAGTATTTCTCTTGAAAAAGACGACAAAAATAATTTTTATTTATTAAAACTTTTACCTAAGGAAAAAAAATTTGATTTGGCGGTGATATATCTATCAGTTTCAAAAAAAGATTTTACTGTGTTCCAAATTGTTACATATAATTCATATGATGATAAAACTTTAATCATTTTGAGCAATCTGCAGTTTAAACAAAAAATGGAAGATTCTCTATTTAGTTTTAAAATGCCCGAAGGAGCTGATATATTAAAAATTGATCAGTAAATCTCTTAGGATAATACTGCGGCAGAAAAAGGCAAAATTTGACAGTCCTTCATACTTGGTTTACACTTTTTTAGATATTGCTTTTCACCTGGTTCCCACGCTCTTTGTGCGGGAACCCGTATGGTATGCATTCCCACGCGAAGAGCGCGGGAACGAGAAAGCAAGAACCGTCAAAAGTGTTAACTGCTTTTATGCTAATAAAATGAAGGATGCCCAATTATTAACAATAAACAGATAAAAGCAGATTATGCATAAAAAAATTAAGGCGCTTCTGAAAAAAAGAAAAGCAATAATGCTCGCACACAATTATCAGCCCCCTGAAATCCAGGATATTGCTGATCTTTGCGGGGATTCACTGGAGTTAAGTATTAAGGCATCACAGACAGATGCTGAAGTAATTCTGTTTTGCGGAGTAAATTTCATGGCTGAAACAGCTTCAATGCTTTCGCCTGATAAGATTGTACTTCTGCCCCGAAAAGATGCCGGCTGTCCCATGGCCGATATGATAACCCCTGAACAGCTTGAGGCAAAGCTAAATGAGCTTGGTCAGATGCCGGTAGTAACGTATGTTAATTCCACGGCACCGGTAAAGGCTCTATCTACCATCTGCTGTACTTCCGCAAATGCTGTTAAAGTTGTCAGCAGTCTGGATGCCGATGAAGTGCTTATGGTTCCAGACCGGAATCTGGCTCAATATACGGCTTCAAAAACAGCAAAGAAAGTAAATGTCTGGGATGGATTTTGTCCAATTCATGACATTCTTACTCCCGGAGATGTTGAAAAGGCAAAAAATATACATCCGGAGGCTGCATTTATAGCTCACCCTGAATGCAGGCCATCGGTTTTAGATTTGGCAGATGCCGTATTAAGCACATCAGGAATGATCAAATATGCCAAAGAATCAAAAAACAGATCTTTTATTGTCGGTACGGAAATAGGCCTGCTTTATCCTTTGAAAAAGATAAACCCGGATAAAGATTTTTATCCAGCCTCTATGAAGATGGAGTGCAAGGACATGAAAAAAATATCCCTAAACGATATTGCAAGAAGTCTTGAACGCATGGATGGTCAGATTAAGGTACCTGAAAATATACAAAAACTCGCCCTGAAATCTGTTCGAAATATGATAGATCTTAGGTGACTGCTCCACTGCCTTGATGCAGGGGCTTCTGAGCACTGATTTGCAAGCGCTAAGCTCTTTAGCCCTAAAGCCAATATATTTACGCCGCGTTGTGATCGCGGTCAGATGCAAATCCACAGGAACATCTATAACCTAAAACCTGCATAAACTATTTTCAAAAAGAAAATTATGCTTTTAA
>CAZRLQ010000301.1:0-3172 GCA_964600725.1 uncultured Desulfobacterales bacterium | reverse complement strand
AAGTACAACATTTCTATAATTCGCTGATATTAAAAGCATAATTTTCTTTTTAAAATAGTTTATGCCGATTTTAGATATTAAATAATAA
The DNA here is from genome assembly GCA_964600725.1 of uncultured Desulfobacterales bacterium. Lineage (GTDB taxonomy): Bacteria > Desulfobacterota > Desulfobacteria > Desulfobacterales > CAZRLQ01 > CAZRLQ01. The sequence goes on along the minus strand of CAZRLQ010000301.1, from coordinate 3,084 downwards.
TCGAATATTGATCATTTGTCAATCTTTGAAGAAGTTATTTTTTTGAACCGTCAAGGCATCTGCTCACCCATCAGATTGCAGTGATTTCAGAGATCGAAATAAAAAATGATTTATACCGGTCAATCAACATCCTTTTATAGTTCTGTCATGGTCTCTTTTTTCATCTCTTCTTTTTATCGTTTCACGTTTATCATATTTGCGCTTTCCTTTGCCAAGAGCCAGGGTCATTTTGACCCTTCCATTCTTAAAATAAACATCTAACGGGATAAGCGACAAACCCTTTTCGTTTACTTTGCCATACAATTTTTTTATCTCGTTTTTATGCAAAAGCAGTTTTCTTGGTCTTAAGGCATCATGGTTTTCATAGTAAGCAAACGGATATTCTCCTATGTGCATCTGGTAAACAAATACTTCACCATTTTTGATTCTGGCATATGAATCCTTCAGATTTACACGTCCTTCTCTTAATGATTTTACTTCGGTTCCTCGAAGGACCATTCCCGCCTCAAATTCTTCTTCAATGAAATAGTTGAATCGGGCCTTTCTGTTTTTTGTTACAATTTTTTTATACTTCTTATCCAAAACTTATCTTCTCCAAAATCAACCTGTCTGGAAAGTTTCTCTTTTGTTCAATACAGGCATGGGGAAATTCCCCCCTTTTTCAAAGGAAAAGCGCATAAAATGCCCGAATTTATTGAGATATCGCTACAACAGCCTCTAAGTATATGTTTTCTCGGAAATAACACCTCCATATCTATCTACCACCAATTTCATAATACCTGAAGCTGTTGTTTGCCTGAGCACATCCTTTGTGAAAAGCTTTGCTTCTTCAATGCTAAGAGATCGTATCAGGCTTTTTGCGGCCGGCATTGACCTTGGATTCATACTCAACTCTTTTATTCCCAGACCTAAAAGAATCGGTATGTAGTAAAGATCACCTGCCATTTCACCGCACGTGGAAAGCTTTACACCCTGATCATCAGCCACATCCACTATATGTTTAATCATACGTATAATAGCCGGGCTGACCGGATGATAAAGATAAGAAACATATCGATTCTCCCTGTCGATTGCCAGTGAATACTGAATAAGATCGTTGGTTCCTATGCTGAAGAAGTCAACATGTTTTGCCAGGGCATCAGCCATAATAACAGCCGAAGGGACTTCCAGCATAATTCCGATTTTAATATCCCTGTTAAAAACAATCCCCTCTTTATCAAGAGAATCGGCTGTTTTGTCTAAAATTCTTATAGCTTCAATAATTTCCTCACAACTTGATATCATGGGGAACATAATTCTTACATTACCAAATGAAGCCGCCTTTAATATGGCTCGCAGCTGGATGTTGAATACATCCGGTTTTTTAAAGCAGTATCTTATGGCTCGTAAACCCAAGGCAGGGTTTGCTTCATAAATTTCAGAGGTATATGAAACAGCTTTATCACCATTTATATCAAGCGTGCGAATTGTCACCGGATTTGGTGCCATTACTTCAACTACGTCTTTATATTTGTCAAAGAGTTCATATTCACTGGGAAAATTCGTGCGGCTTAAATATTGAAACTCTGTTCTGTAAAGACCTACACCGTCTCCACCATTATCAATAACGGAAACAACTTCTTCCGGCAATTCAATATTGCCCATAATCTTCAAACTGAAACCATCTCTGGTTTCAGCGGGAAAATGAGACTCACGTCTTATACCGGCCTTATATCTTTCATAGCTGATTTGACGTTCACTAAACTCGACAAGTGTTTTTTCCGAAGGGTTGACAACCACAACACCGGACGAACCATCCACCAGGATGATATTGTCGTTTTCTATAAGGCTGGTTGCCTTCTCGGCGCCGATTACAGCAGGTATTTCAAGGCCCTGGGCAATAATACCGGTATGAGAGCCCTTGCCGCCGCGGTCCGTTACAAAACCTTTTATCCGTTCCAGTTGTATCTGGCTTGTTTCCGCAGGTGATAGATCCGTGGCGATCAGTATGACCTGTTTATCAATATCAGCAATATTCTCGATTTTAGCTCCAACCAGGTTTCTCATTATCCGTTCTGATACATGTAAGATATCGGCTGCCCGTTCTTTTAAATAAGTATCCCTCATATTCTGAAAGGATGATTCCAGAGTTTGTACAACTTTTTTGAGCGCCCACTCTGCGTTTACCTGCTCCCTTTTAATGGTTTCGATTGTCGTATCGTATAACATCTTATCTTTGAGCAGCAATAGATGGGTTTCAAGAATATATGCCTGTCTGCGCAAATCTTCAGGAGTATTTTCAAACAGGGTGCGAAGTTCATCTATTGCATGTTTTACAGCTACCTTGAAACGCCTGACCTCATCATCTATATTTTTTTTGCATATGTAATACTTTTTGACAATATCCACTCCTTCGTTACCTACCAGATATGCCTTACCTATACAGATACCTGGAGAAGCGCTTATCCCCTTTAATCTTATTTCCCTATCGGCTGCATTCAACATATAATCAATCCTATTCTCCAAATCCTTCTTCAACAAGATTTGAAATGTCTTCCAAGATATTAATGTCAACATAATTATCAATTGTTAATTTTATTCTTGTATCTTTTGGACAAGAAAGTGACAAGATATCAATTATACTTGCAGCATCTGCCTTTTCACCGTCTTTTATGATCCAGACCTTTGATCTGGCATTTTGGGCGAGTTTTGCTATCAGAGCGGCAGATCTTGCATGAAGACCGAGTTCATTAATTATCAGCAGATCTTTTGATAGTTTTTTTGCAGAATTTGTCATAATACAATTCAGGAGCTAAACCCTTTTATATGTTAGGAAGAATGGTAAGAAAACATTCTTGCAATTCATTAATTCCTATATTCTTTTTAGCTTTTACCAATCTATGCAAAATAAGTCAAACTGAAATCAACAGCAATTCTAACTATGAAAAAACAAATTAAAGTTCAATACGGTAGAGATTTTATTTGCCTTGAAAATATCTAATTTTTTCAGCTAAAATCAGAAAAAATGAGCATCCTTCAAACTTGGTTTACACTTTTAGATGTTGTTTTTCGCCTGGTTACCAGGCTCCAGCGCGGGAATCCATA
>CAZRLQ010000300.1:0-3211 GCA_964600725.1 uncultured Desulfobacterales bacterium | reverse complement strand
CGTTAACGCTTGAGCTTATTTACAAGCTGTCTGCTTTAGCTGACAGTAGTTGACATATGGTTTCTATCTTCGTCCCCGGGCTCTGCCCGGGGACGCTGAAGAATTATACCAAATTAATTCTGGTACCTTTAACTTAGTTTACACTTTTAGATGTTGCTTTTCGCCTGGTTCCCATGCTCCAAAGTAGTTTACAGTCTTCTCATTCCCAGGCAAAAGATTGCATCAAAAAGTGTAAACCAGTAAATGAAGAATGCCAAAGATCCCCTGCAAAAATATCAAAGGGGGACCGTCCCAAAATTCAATATATAAGTCCGTTGATTTACGGTCTTTTCGCCCGATCTCTGCGTTATGCAAAAAAAATAATCCTCGGGATATTTCAACTATATGCATCCGGTTATTTTTTCCGCATGCTTTGATCTCGAACGAAAATCCTCATAAATCAGCGGGCTCATATATCACCAGAGGCTTTTAACAATGGAAAAGAGCAAAAACTCTACCCAGATCAAAATATGCGGTCTTACCAGGGTTGACGAAGCAGTAAAATGCGCTTTAGCAGGTGCGGATGCAATCGGATGTGTCTTCTATTCAAAAAGTCCAAGATTTGTAACAATAGCGCAGGCAAAAGAGATTTGCAGCCATCTGCCGGAAAGTGTAAAGAGTGTGGGCGTATTTGTTAACGAAACCTGTTCCAATATAATGCAGACCGTTGAAAGATGCGGACTGCAAGCCGTCCAGCTGCATGGACAGGAATTGCCGGGGCTTGTAAAAGAACTGCGAAAAAATGATATTATTGTAATCAAAGCTCTTTTTACTGAAAAAGAGCCGTTATTGGATAAAGTTTCAGAATATGATGCATCGGCATTTCTGCTGGAATGCGGCAGGGGATCCCTTCCCGGTGGAAATGCGCTTAAATGGAACTGGGCAATGGCAAAAAGCTTTGGTGAAAAATATCCGCTCATCCTTGCCGGCGGGCTGGCGCCGGAGAATGTTATTTTTGCTATTACCGAAAGCCGGCCGGATGCCGTAGATGTCAGTTCCGGTGTGGAATCCTGTTCTGGCCGGAAAGATCTTCGCAAAGTAAAATCTTTTATTGATGCTGTCTCACAGCAGAATTTCAAGAAGAGAATGAGGAGAATATTTTAATGTGTATAGAAGAAAATGCCGCCGATAAATTCAAGCCGCTGAAAAGAGAAAAATTTCCTGATCAATTTCCTGACAAGAGAGGACACTTTGGCCTTTATGGCGGCCGTTATGTTGCCGAAACCCTGATGCCCGCCATACTGGAACTTGAAGAGGCCTTCAACAAATTTGAACCTGATCCGGCTTTTCAAGAAGAATTTCATAATCTGCTCCGCCGGTATGCCGGCAGACCAACCCCGCTTTTTCATGCCAAAAGGCTGAGCCATTATCTAAAAGGTGCGGCTGTATATCTTAAACGGGAAGATCTGGCGCATACAGGGGCGCACAAGATTAACAACACCCTGGGCCAGGCTCTTTTGGCTCAATGGATGGGAAAAAAGAAACTGATTGCGGAAACCGGTGCCGGCCAGCATGGTGTTGCAACCGCAACAGCAGCCGCGCTTTTTGGAATGGAATGCCGCATCTTCATGGGAACCGAGGATATTGAACGGCAGGCCGCAAATGTTAAACGGATGAAACTTTTGGGCGCCAAAGTAATTCCTGTCAGTTCAGGCACAGGAACTCTGAAGGATGCCATGAATGAGGCTATGCGCTTCTGGGTCGGAGCTGTTCGCGACACTTTCTATGTAATAGGATCGGTTGCGGGACCTCACCCTTATCCGCTTATGGTTCGAGAATTTCAAAAGGTGATCGGCGAGGAAACAAAAAATCAGGTTATTGAACAGACCCGAAGACTTCCTAATATGCTTATCGCCTGTGTTGGCGGTGGAAGTAATGCCATGGGCCTTTTTCATCCCTTTATGAATGATGCTGTGGAAATGGTCGGGGTCGAAGCAGCCGGAAAGGGAATTGCTGCGGGGAAACATGCTGCAACGCTGAATGCTGGTTCCGTAGGCGTACTTCACGGCTCAAAGTCGTATCTTCTTCAAGATGAAGATGGACAGATTTCAGAAGCTCACTCGATATCGGCCGGGCTCGATTATCCCGGTGTCGGCCCTGAACATTCGTTATTGAAAGATATCGGCAGAATTCGTTATGAGGCAATAGAAGACAGCCGGGCATTGGAAGCATTTCATGCCTTATGCTCATTGGAAGGGATTATTCCGGCCCTTGAGAGTTCACATGCCATTGCCCAGGCTATGTTGGAAGCGCCGCGCATGTCTGATAACAAGATTATCCTGGTCAATCTGTCTGGAAGAGGAGACAAGGATTTAGGCATTGTTTTTGCCAATTTAAAAGAATAGGGAGCTTAAACGATTATGAATCGTATTGATAATACCTTTGAGAAACTGAAACAGAAAAATGAAAAAGCACTTGTAGGATTTCTTACCGCAGGAGATCCCAACATTGCCGGCTCATTGAAAATACTCAAGGCGATATGCAAAGCAGGACTCGATGTTCTGGAACTCGGGATCCCATTTTCCGATCCTACTGCAGATGGACCGGTTATTCAGCGATCATCAAAAAGAGCAATCGAGAACGGAATCACTTTAAAAAAAGTTCTGGAAATGACAGGCGACATCAGAAAAGAGACCTCTATACCGATTATTCTTTTCAGTTACTACAATCCAATCTATGTTTACGGTGTTGAAAAATTCTACAAAGATGCCCTGAAAGCCGGTGCGGACGGAGTACTGGTCGTTGACCTTCCCCCTGAAGAATCGGAAGAGATGACATCCTGCTGGCCAGGCAGCGCTCTCTCACTGATCCGGCTTGTCGCCCCAACCACGCCTTTAAAACGCATGTCGACAATCGCTGATTCTGCATCCGGTTTTATATACCTTGTTTCCAAAACAGGGGTGACGGGAAGTGACGGTCTTAACACAGATGAGGTCGGTCTTACAGCGAAATCATTGCGCTCCGTCACCAGGCTTCCAATATGTGTGGGATTCGGCATTTCCGAAGTTGAAGATGTTGCTGCAGTTGCTTCAGTCGCTGATGGAGTTGTGATCGGCAGCGCTTTTGAACGGCTGGTTGAAAAAAACCTGGATAATCCTGATTTGGCATCTCTTTTGGCGGAAAGAGTCAGTAAGCTTAAAAAAGCAACGATTATGTAACATTTCAATAAGTT
>CAZRLQ010000299.1:1630-3222 GCA_964600725.1 uncultured Desulfobacterales bacterium | reverse complement strand
TAACTATTTGTTTTGGCAGGGGATATTATTCAAGCCGGTGCCAAATAAAACAAATAACGTTAACATAGTAGAAGTAGTTGATTTTATTACAAATTGTTCAAAAAATATCATAATGCCAACTTGAAATCCAAAATGAGCCTTAAATTTTTATGTCAAATATCATAACAACATCTGTAACGCAAGCTTAAATTTATAAATATAATTATTTCATACTTTGACTGATAATGCGGTGTGAAATTATTTAGGTGGAAATCTATAGACGAACAACAGGGGGGTTAAATGATATACAGTATTACGCTTAATCCATCATTAGACAGAACATTGTGGATAAAAAAAATAGAATATGATGACACAAACAGAATTGAAAGGGAGAAAAGATATGCAGGGGGGAAAGGGATTGACGTATCCAGAGTACTTACAATTTTCGGCGTTAAGAATACGGCGCTTGGATTTATCGGAGGATTTACCGGAGAAGAATTGGAAGGGCGGTTGCTCAATTATGGTATCCAGTACAATTTTGTCAGGATTTCGGGTGAAACCCGTACCAATATCATCATAAATGATATCGGTACCAAGAGCCAGACGGTTTTCAGTGCTAGGGGCCCTGAAGTAAAGCCGTATGAATTGATGCAGATGATACATAAGGTCGAAGAATTGGAAGGGCCTGAAATAGTTATTGTAAGCGGCAGCTTACCCATAGGGGTACATCCTGAAATCTATCGAAAAGTTATTGAAATTGTTAAAAAAAAGGGGGCAAAAGTCGTGCTCGACACTGACGGGGATGCCTTAAAGGTGGGGATCAAGGGCTGTCCGGATGTCATAAAGCCTAATGTCCATGAGTTAAGCCGGTTAAAGGGGATGATGCTGGAAGATGTTGATGATATAATGAAAGCAGCTCAAGGTATTTGCAAACAGGGAGTCGAAACTGTACTGGTCTCTATGGGAGCAAAAGGAATGCTTATGGTGACGGAAAGAGAGATTTGTCTTGCCTCACCGCCCAAAGTATTGGTGAAAAATACCATTGGTGCAGGTGATTCGGCAGTAGCGGGATTTGTCTATGGATTGACCCTTGGCAAAAAAAATGCTTTGGCTTATGCAGTAGCCGCTGGAACAGCTACGACTTTAAGACCTGGTACAGCATTGTGCCGTAAGGATGATTTTCTAGAATTGACTCAAAAAATAATGATGAAAAAATTTTAATTACGCCAAATGCCAGAGAAATCATAAAGGCAATGGCAGAAGTCAATAGTTGTGAATGTGGCTGCGGTTGCGACGGCCAATGCGTTTAGGATAACCTTTATGCCGTTTCAAACAAAAATAGGATCAATCTATGTTGTTGATAAAATTGTTTGATGGCTTGATCTGAAGATCATTAATTTTATTCAGAAGAGTTTTGTAACTTATATCTAAAATTTTAGCCGCTTTTGTCCGGTTCCAGCCGACTTTTTCAAGGACATAGGTAATTACTTCTCTTTCAACTTTATAAAGCGCTTTTTTCTTTATATTTTTTAATGAAAAAGTTGAAAGGTTTTGCATATTTTCATTTGTCAGATCTAAAAGGCTGGCTATAATTGATGATTTTCCCAGAGGCC
>CAZRLQ010000299.1:0-1530 GCA_964600725.1 uncultured Desulfobacterales bacterium | reverse complement strand
CTTGTTAAATTTATAGGATAGGCTGCCGCTGCTTTGTCAATTGTCAATTCTTCAATAATTTTTTCCCACTTACCGACAACAAAAAATCTTTGAAGCACATTCTGGAGCTCGCGAACATTTCCGGGCCAACTGTATGAAACAAGTTTTTCCATAACAGCATTGCCTGGTTTTGATATATGTCTGTTTCTGAACTGAGCGGCATATCGATCTACGTAATAGTCTATTAGAGGTGGGATATCTTCGGGTCTGCTGCGAAGGGGTGGAATATAAATTCTTATAATATTTAACCTATAATATAAATCTTCTCTAAATTTTCCAGCTTTAATATCTTTTTCCAGATCCCTATTAGTTGCTGTAATAATCCAAATATCTGTCTTTTTGTTTTTATCGGAACCAAGGGGTGAAAACTCGCCGGTCTGAAGAACATGAAGAAGCTTGGGCTGGAGGAAAATAGACATATCACCGATTTCGTCTAAAAATAAAACACCACCATCCGCTGCTTGAAATTTACCTAATCTTTTCTGTACAGCACCTGTGAATGCTCCTTTTTCATATCCAAAGAGCTCACTTTCCAATAAGGTTTCCGGTAATGCTGCGCAATTGACCTTTATGAAAGGTTTGTTCTTTCTTGGAGAATGATGGCGAAGATTTTGTGCAACGACTTCTTTGCCTACCCCGCTTTCTCCTGTTATTACAATACTTAGTTTTGTATCGGAAACACGTTTAATCAGCTCCCTTATCTCAACAATACTTTTGCTTACACCGACTAAAGTAATTTCCATTTGTATCTTATTTTTTAATTTTGGGGAAAATGTCTGTTTCTTAGGAAAGTATACTGGTAACCAAGTTGTCCAATTCATCCAAATCAAAGGGTTTTTCAAGAACAAAATCAGCATTTGCTTCTATGGCAAGTGCCTCGGGATGTTCACCCCATCCGGTAATTGCTATAATTGGAATATCTGGAAATTTTTTCTTTGCTATTGAAATGACTGCAACACCGCTTATATTAGGCATAACAAGGTCTGTTATAATAATGTCAAACTCTTTTTTTTCTGATTCAAGTATTTTAAGACCGTCTAAACCACTGGTTGCTGAAACAACCAGATAATTTTTCTGTCTAAAAAATTTATACAATGAAGTAAGAATTTCCTCATTGTCATCAATTATAAGGAGTTTATATTGATTGCTCATTTTTAATCCAATATGGAAATAGTGATCTTCAGGACAGGGGTGGAATCCAGAGGGGAAGCGTAAATTTTACATGTTTTTTAGGAGGGCGGATAATTTTTTGAGTTCTGCAACCAGCTAAGAACTAAGAACATACAAACAATAAAAGTAATTGGTGCCGAAGGCCGGAATTGAACCGGCACGGGTTACCCCACTACCCCCTCAAGATAGCGTGTCTACCAAATTCCACCACTTCGGCACATAAATGAGTCTGTTGATTTATGAGGATTTTCGTTATAGATCAAGGCATGCGAAAAAAATAACCGGAGGTATATAGTTGATATTCGTAAGGATTATTTTTTT
>CAZRLQ010000298.1:0-3222 GCA_964600725.1 uncultured Desulfobacterales bacterium | reverse complement strand
CGGTTTTTGAAAATAGTTTACCCTCCGGGAGCGCCGGTTTTACCGAATCTGCGGTATTGGCAAGGACTTGAAGTATCGCAGCACGTCTGCGCCCCTGCCGCCCTGCACCTGCCTGCCGCAGGCAGATCTTCGGCAAACTCGGCGCTTGCAGGATTTAGGTTATAAAATGTTGTTAATCTTTTCCAAAGCTTCAGTTACTTTTAATCTTAAAAAACCAAGTGATATATCCTGGCCAAATATAACTACCAGCAGAAAATCAGAATTAACCCTGGTAAAATGGATGCTCTCTTTTTCCCCCTTATGGAAAAGTAATGAAAAATCATCTTCACCAATAATTTTAGCCATGGTGCTTACGGCCCCAAAATTGCCTGCCGCCAGAGCTGCAAGAGAATAAATATCATGATTCATCTTTCCATTATCAAGACTTGAAACGATATTGCCGGCCATATCAATCAGAACCACACAATGTACTCCAGGATCGATAAAATCCTGCCGCAAAACTTCTTCTATACTATCAAGTTCTTTTTGACCAAATATATAAGACAATTATCTCCCCTCCATTTTAAAACTTTTAGATAATTTAATTCTATTCGAATTCTTCGCAGACAATAATAAGGATGAGCTGATACATGTTCCATTGTTTTTACTATTATTATTTTCTTATATCGTCATTTCTCATTAAAATTGTTAATTTATTTTACTTTAAAAATATTTTTGTTTATTGTTCTGGTCTAAAAGGTTAAAAAATGGAAAGAGACTTATGATCCTGTTCGAAAATTTTCGAGACGAAGTGCGCCCGGCATGGAAAGCGAAAATATAGCACTGATAAAACGCTTCGGGTATGATTTTAAGGAAAAATGAACAATGCTTTTAGGCATAAGGAGGAAGGAATGAAAACGTATTCATTAGGTCTATCGGAAGTAAAGGTTACTCCAATTATAATGGGGACATGGCAGGCCGGAAAAATTATGTGGGCGGACATTGACGACACGGAAAGCAAAAAAGCTGTTCGAACTGCATTTGAACAAGGGATTACAACATTCGACACAGCCGAAGTTTATGGGAACGGCCATTCAGAACGAATTGTTGCAGCATCATTAACCGATGTTAGGGACCAGGTTGTTTACGCTTCCAAGGTATTTGTCAATCATCTTAAGTATGACCAGGTCATTACGGCATGCAATCGATCACTGAAAAATCTTAAGACCGATTATATTGACATTTACCAGATTCACTGGCCGTCCGGTTCCTTTGGAAGTGAATACGTACCGATCGGTGAAACCATGGAAGCAATGAATTCCTTAAAAGAACGGAAAAAAATTTTAGCGATTGGTGTTTCAAATTTTTCAAGAAAACAGATTGAGGAAGCTTCTGAATATGGCCGTATCGATAGTCTGCAACCCCCCTATTCGTTATTTTGGAGGCATGTGGAAGACGATGCGATGAAATATTGCATTGAAAACAGAATTAAAATCTTAGCCTATTCTCCTCTGGCCCAGGGATTTTTAACCGGCAAATTCGGTCCTGACCATAAATTTTCAAAAGGAGATCACCGCTCGCAAAGCAAACTCTTTAAAACTGAAAATTATCAGCGGGTGCAAGAGGCCCTGAAAAAACTTCAGCCGATTGCAAAAAAATATGACATAACTCTTGGCCAACTGGCACTGGCCTGGGTAATATCTCATAGCGAAACATGTGCCATTGCCGGTGCCCGCAATGCCGATCAAGTCAGGCAGAATGTCAAAGCTGCTGAAATTTCGATCTCACCTGATGATCTGATAGAGATTGATAAAATCAGCCGTATGGTTACGGATCCATTAGACAAAAATCCTGTCTTATGGGATTTCTGACAATACGGCAAGTCATACCCTTTACCCAAAATATTTTTATTGATGTAAAAACAACTGGTTACAAACAGGGCTGGCAGGATATTTTTCTCGTCCCCACGCTCTTTGCGCGGGAATGCATACCATATGGGTTCCCGCGCAAAGAGTATGGGAACCGGGCGAAAAGCAACATCTCTGCCTGCTGCAGGCAGGTAAAAGTGTAAACCAAGTTTAAAGTACGCCATTTCTTATTTGTCATGTTTTGAGTGTATTAATTTTTTTTTTTTGATATGCAGCTTTTTCTTGATATCTTCCTGATATTTCAACAATGAAGAATAAGAAAGGTAGTAGCCAATCACAGCAATAGGCAAACCAATGATAATACCACCGATTGTCAATACCCAAAAGATTTCAGGAGTCTTTTTCAATATATCTAATGCAATACTGAAACTGAGTTCAGTTGGCGGATTAAATGAATTTGATACACCAAAAATTTTTGCTCCAATTAAATATGTAAAACTGTAAACAAAAGGAGCGCTAAAAGGATTGGTTATCCAGACACCGATGGCTGCCGAAATTTTGTTCCACTTTAAAATCGCAGCTAAAAATATTGCAATTGCCGTCTGAAAACCCAAAGAAGGGGTCATTCCAATGAAAAGTCCCAATGACAAACCAAGGGCTATTTCACGGGGCTGACCCCTTATTTTTAGAAATCTGACGCAGGCCTTTTGAAATGATGAGTTTATCTGTCTTATTGGCATAAGTGAATGCTCCCCTCCTGAATCAAAGATTCAAAGAGGGGCTTTTAGCAGGTCGAAGCCTGAAGCATATTCATCCCGATACGCAAAATATTTAGAGCGGCATTATAGTCACGATTAGCTGCAAAACCACACTCGCATTTATGAGTACGAACAGACAGAGATTTATGGATGGATATTACCCGACAGATTCCTTACCAATTGCTGCAGAAATCGGCAATTCCGGAATAAAGTGATTAATCGCCTGAAACTCGTTTTGTCGAATCAGCCTCCAATTCGTAGAATAAAAAATTTCGGCCCTAAAACAATACTTAGGCTTGAAACAAGCCACATACAATTTTTCCGGTTTATCGCAAAACATCTCTGCCCAAAGAATTTTATTGATATCTAAATTGAAATCCCTGCAAATTCTTTTCCCCATACTTTCAGCACAACTTGTTTTAAATAACCCACAGCCTGTTTGAATTGCAACAACCGCAAAAGGCCTGAGATACTTTACATCCGGCCGGCTTAGTGAAAAATCGATAATTCTTAGCCGCCATTTACAAACCGGATACTTACTACCTTTTATAAATGTATTTTTATATCTTTTTAATCGGTAAATACCATCATAAACTATCAAATTTCATATCCTTTTG
>CAZRLQ010000297.1:0-3233 GCA_964600725.1 uncultured Desulfobacterales bacterium | reverse complement strand
GTTGCTTTTAGCATGGGAACGAGAAAGCTAAAACCGTTAAAAGTGTAACTACTTTTGAGCATTAATGAAGGATGCCTGTTTTTCCATACTTTTCTTTTGCCCTCAGCCCTTCACCATTAGCCTTTTGCCCTTTGCCTTAAAACTACAGATCCAAAGAATAAATAGATTCAACGACCCTTTCTGCTGTTTTTCCATCCCAGAGCTCGATTTTTTGATCAAAACAAGTGCTGTTTGATATAATGCTATCGACTTCTTTTAGAATATTCTCAGGAGTACAAAGCCGGTTCGTACCGAGTGCAACTGTAATAGGACGCTCGGTATTCGGGCGGACTGTTAAACATGGAATACCCAGATACGTAGTCTCTTCCTGAATGCCCCCGGAATCTGTAATGACAAACCGGCAATTGAATACCAGGTTCATAAAACGAATATAATTCAGAGGTTCCACAGTATATAATCCCATAATATTGTTTAAGGTGTCTTTCAGACCATATTTCTCAAGCTTTTTGCTTGTCCTGGGATGAATAGTAAATATCAGAGGAATTTTTTGAACAATATTATCAAGAGAACGGCAAATCTGCTCAAGAGATTCCCTGTTATCGACATTCGACGGCCTGTGTATGGTCACAACTCCAAATCCATTCTTTTCAAGGCCAAATTCGGTATAAACCGCCTGCTTTTCAATCTTTTCCCCGAGCATTTCAAGAGAATCAATCATAATATTTCCGACTCTTATAATTTTATCCGGCGAAATACCTTCTCTTAACAAATTTTCATCAGCATCCGGTGATGGTGTCCACAAAATATCGGATAGCGCATCAGTTGCTAATCGATTTATCTCCTCCGGCATGCTCCGGTCAAAGGAACGCAGACCGGCCTCGAGATGGGCGACCAAAGGACGAATACGATCTGCGGAGCTATTTTGGTTTGCTGAATTTGCAGCGCCGGTATAAGATATCTTTGTTGCAGCAAGAGTGCAGGCAAGGGTGGAGTTTACATCTCCCACAACAATGACAAGATCAGGTCTCGTTTTCAACAGCACCTTCTCATACGCGATCATCACCCTGCCCGTTTGTTCGGCATGAGAGCCGCTTCCAATGCCAAGATGAATATTTGGTTCAGGAAGCTCAAGATCCTTAAAAAAAACGTCGGACATATTGAGGTCGTAATGTTGGCCGGTATGCACTATAACCGTATTGGCCCATTCTTTACGTTCTAAGGCATGATAAAGCGGGGCAATTTTCATAAAATTCGGTCTGGCAGCAGCAACAAGATGAATCAGCACTTTTTCTCCTTGATTCAAAATATTAGCAGGGTTAAAGGCATAAGGTAAGTTCTCAATAACTACGGGCATGTCCATCTGTCAGTTTCGCCGGATACCCGCTTACGCGGGTATGACAGGCAATAGTCTGGGTTCGTCATTCCTGTGAAAACAGGAATCCAGACCTCACTACCCGATCTCATTGATAAGTTACGGGCATAAGGGGCTAACAGCTTGTTTTCCGATGGCACTTAAGAATAAGATGAAAAGTGAAAAGCAGTATGACAGCAAACAGAAAAACCAGTATACCCGAAAACTCATGCAGGAACCCCTTGGCAACATGTTCCCCGCAGTATTGAGCAAAGAGAGCGGTAGCGACCAGACGCAGGATATTCAGCAAAATAGCTGTCGGGACCGCCGATAAGAATAGTATCCATTTTTGGGGCGCTGAAATATCCGAGAGCAGTGCAAAAGCCGCACTCAGAGCCATCAGGGAGGCAAGAGACCTCAGACCTGAACAGGCATCAACAACCTGCAAAGTGGTGTCGGCAAGATGAATGATATTTCCTTCCCTGTATACGGAAATATTGAGAGATGCTATTGCCATGACCGCCACTTTTGTGGCAAAGATTTTGAGAGGAAATGCAATCTTGTTCCAAATGATTGCGGGCAAAGGAATCATAAACGACAGATATGCGATAGGAATCAGTGTTATCTTTCCCATCTCAATCCCTCCGATGTAGATAACCATGCCCCAAATCACGATCAGCATAGAAAAACGCATTGAGAAGATCTCAGCGCCTATGCCGGCAAGAAGGAAAATAAAAAGACCGCCTATGAGAAATAGAATACCCATGTCTGACGGGCGAATCGTAAGGCTTGACAACCTGTCTCTGCGCTGCCAGATGAGATATCCAGCGATTACTGGAATCAGGAAACCATGCGAATAGTTGTCATCATTTAACCAATCCTGTACCATTTTAATAATGGTATGATAGTAGAGGGCGGAAAAAGAAAAAATCAGAATGAAAAAGAATATCCAAAATTTTGTTACTGGTTTCGTCAATGCCCGATTATAATCCAAAAATCTTGTGACTTCCAAATAAGCTGGAAAAGATTTGTGTAACTTCTCAATAAGTCCTGTCTGCTCCTGCCTGCCGCGTCCACGGCGCAGACAGGCGCGGCGTACAGGCAGATCGGGTACCTTATGTGCTTCTCTCTTTGAAAAAGGGGACTGAGAGGAATTTTCCTATCGTTACCCTGACTTTTTGAGAAGTTACAAAATCTTTTCTTAAAAGCCTGTAATTTTACAGAAATCATACGCCAGGCAGATATTGTTGAAGAATAGGGAGAAGTCTTTCTGCAAATCTCTTCATATATTGCGCCGTATCAGACTCGCCGGTATCTGCCGGTGCGATAAGGCGCACAAATGCACCGTCGGTTCGGTGCTTAAAAACAGCATCCCACACAAGATAGATCTTTTGCCAGTACTCCGACGATATAACCCTTCCCCGTGAATGGAACCAGTATAAGACCACCTGTTTTTGAGAGCCTTTTTCTAAAATGAGCTTCACCACGTTAACCGTTTCGGGATTTGAATTATGAGCGGCCAACGATTCTGTTGAAATACTGGTGATATTAAACCCGGAGCCGGGCATGCAGTTTTTGGGCGAATGAATAAGATCGCCCTCCCGCTGACTCTGATAGAATCCAATATAAAGCTGAATCTCTCTGCCTTCCGAAGTCGTGTAGTCACAAAGAAAGGAATCGTCTACACCGAGAACATCATAGATCTTTTGATCAAAATGTTCAATTCTTCCTGACCATGGGCCGATGTTAGTTGGAAATGTCGACAGGGGCTTTAAAACTCCAACATCCCGCGAATGGTTCAGCAGGCTCGCTGCACCCATTGTTAGAATCATGAGGGCGGAGGCTGTCAGAATGCGGCTGATGGAAATGGGACAGGAGATTT
>CAZRLQ010000296.1:0-3241 GCA_964600725.1 uncultured Desulfobacterales bacterium | reverse complement strand
ACTCAATGAACAGAATTGAAGTTTGGGAGAAAATGGTCTTGAGATGAAATGTTGCAGGTGGAATTTATTTTATCATAGGAGGCTGTCCTAAAATGAGAAATTTTCTGCAAGGTCAAAAAAGGCACAGAGATTGCGGGACATAGCCATTTTCGGACAGCCTCCTGGTTTTCTTTGCATAATAATGGAGTAAAAAATATGAGACAATTTAGAACATCAACCAATCAATCAATCAGCCGACCGGCATCAGCGGAAATGTATAAAGATTTTGATGCAACGCAACTTTATTGTTCCAGGTGCAAAAAAGCTGTTCCGATTCGGAAACGTCTTTTGCTCATTCTCCCGGAAGGTGAAAAATATGAATATCTTTGCCAACATTGCTCCGAGTCGGTTGGATCAAAGATTGATCGCAAGATAAAGCCAGTATCGCTTGTTGTTTGACTCCACTTTTTTAAATTTTGGCTTTTTACCCCTGATACCCCCTTTCGCTAATTTTTAGCTGTAAAATTTAATTTATCAATTTTGTGAACCAAAGTGCCTAAGAGGCTGTCCTAAAATGAGAAATTTTCTGCAAGGTCAAGGAAGGCGAAGATTTTAACCGCAGGAATGCACTTCCGTATTTTGAGGATTAAAATCTGAGCCTGACCTGTCTGCGCCTGCCTGCCGCGTCCGCGGCGCAGGCAGATGCGGACACGCACAGGCAGGCACAGAGATTGCGGGACATAGCCATTTTCGGACAGCCTCCTGAGAGGAGTTGAGGCGAGAATGAAGGGTGCCGATTTTCCATCTTCAAGTAAGTCAATGAATTGTAATCCCTTCGAAATTTTATCAAAAAATAATTATAAAGGTAAATCGTATGCTCAGATTAATGCGAAGTTATGCTTCCAGTTGGCTGATAAAAGTAATTTTAGGTTCAATCGTCATTGTCTTTATATTCTGGGGGGTTGGAAGTTTTCGTTCAAGCAGGGCCGACAGAGTCGCACTTGTTAATGGAAAGCCCGTTACAATAGATGAATTTAGAGATGCATATAACAATCTTGTTGAATTGTACCGACAACGATTCGGTAATACTTTTAATGAAAATACGATTAGAACGCTTGGTATAAAAAGGCAGGCCTTAGACCACCTGATTGAAAAAAATCTTTTGCTTCAGGAAGCAAAAGATCTGAATTTTCGTGTTTCGGACAATGAACTTACAGATGCAATCAGAAAAATCAGCGTATTCCAAATTGCCGGCGCATTTGATGTAAAACTTTACAGAAATACCTTAAATCGATACAGATTGACCCCTCAAGAGTTTGAGATTAGTCAAAGGGAGTCGATGCTCATTGCTAAATTAAGATCTTTTATAATGGACTGCATCAAGGTTTCTGAAGAAGAGGCCAGACAATGGTACAAGTGGGAAAACGCTTTGGCCGATATTGATTTTGTTCTCTTTAGTCCGGATAAGTATAATAATATTAAACCAACCGGGGAGGAGATAGAAGCCTTTTTTGATTCTAATAAAGCTTCTTATAAGACCGAACCTGAATTAAAAGCACGATTTTTATATTTTGATCCAAAAACTTATCGGTCAAAGGTTAAGATTACAGATGATGAAATAAAAGATTATTATGAGTCAAATCCTGAAGAATTCTCAACACCTAAGACTGTCGAAGCACGTCATATTCTGATAAAAGTTGCTCAAAATGCCGAATCAAAAGTTGTTGAAAAAGCAAGAAACAAAATAGAAGAAATTTTAAAAAAGGTCAAAGGCGGCGAAGATTTTGCAGAGATGGCTAAAAAGTATTCAGAAGGGCCAAGCAAAAATAAGGGAGGGTATCTGGGAACATTTAGAAAAGAATCAATGGTGAAACCTTTCGCGGAAAAAGCTTTTTCCATGAAAGCCGGAGAAATCAGCGATCCGGTTCGTACACGTTTTGGCTGGCATATTATAAAGGTCGAAAAGTTAAATCCAGCATCAGTCCGTTCACTTGTTGAAGCTAAAACAGAAATTCAAAACAAGCTGACTGATGATAAAGCAAATAATATTGCATATGACGAAGCAGAAGCAGTTTATGATTTATCTTTTGAAGGTGATGACCTTCTGAAAACAGCTAAAGAACGAAACCTTGATATTACAACAACAAAATTTTTTAATAGGAAGGGACCTTCTGAAATAAGTGTGGAAAGTCGAAATAAATTTACATCAGAAGCCTTTAAACTTTCACCTATGGATATCAGTGATGTTCTGGATTTGAATGACGGTTTTTATATTATTCAGGTAATAGAGAAAATACCGGAAAAAATACAAGATCTTAAAGATGTGAAAGAAAAGGTTCTGGCCGCTTTAATTAAGAAAAAACAGGAAGAAAAAGCAGAAAATGATGCAAAAATATTTTTGTCTACAATAAAAAGCGGTAAATCAATGTCAGCGGAAAGTAAAAAAAATAATCTCATATTGACAACAACCGGTTTTTTTAAGAGAAATGATTCAATCCCCCATATTGGTTTTGAGCCCAAGATTAGTGAAGAAGCTTTTAAGCTTTCAAGTAAAAAAGAATTTACTGAAAAGCCCATTAAAGGAAAAAAAGGATATTATGTGATAAAATTAAAGGAAAAAAAATGGCCGGATCCAGAAGGATTCGGTAAAGAAAAGGCAAGTATAACCAAAAGATTGTTGCAGCAAAAAAAATCAAAAAGTTTTGATTCGTGGTTATCAAGAATAAAAAGTCAAAGTGAGATTATAATTGAAGATAGTTTTCTTAATTAGTGTCGTGTCAACCGTGAAACAAATGAAGGTCATCTGTTCTATTTGAGATGGTATGGCATAAACTAATCAATCCAACACGTTACGCTTGACCGGACACTATCAGAAAATTCAAAAAAGGTCAAAGTATAGTTATGGACTGAAACCAAGCTAATCGATTTAAGGAAATAAATACACTATTAAGATGCAGGCAAAAGGATGCCAAATGGAAACTATAAATAAAAAGGAAAAAATATCCTTTGCGACAAAAAAATGTCCGATCTGCTCTGCCGATCTTCAAATTGAAACAACAACTTGCTCTTGGTGCAATAACAAGGTCGGAAAAATCGACAAGCATGGAATTGCCAAAAAACCTTTTAACTGGCTTTCCTACCTTATATGCTTGTTAGCTTGGGCAGCTTTCTTTATCTATGTTTGGCTGGTTTTTTAGGTTATGTTTACAACCTAAATCCTGCATTCAGTTTTCGCGAAATGATTATATCTGCCTCATGTTTC
>CAZRLQ010000295.1:0-3254 GCA_964600725.1 uncultured Desulfobacterales bacterium | reverse complement strand
ATGAATATCGGACAATGGCCTTCACGGATCTGACGTTTTTCGATTCGACCGGTATAAAGCCGGAACAACTAAAAGTGCAGCGGGAATTGCGGCACAAATACCAAGAAGTACGGTGATTCCGATTGAATGGATTGCCGGATGTTTTGCCAGAATCAATGAACCAAAACCGGCAAGCGTGGTCAGGCCTGAGACCAGGACTGCCCGTCCGGTATCATGATCATATCCCTTTGAAATCCTGCAAACCATGAAAATTCCATAATCGACGCCGAGACCGATCACTAAAATTGCCGCCGCAATGTTGAACATATTAAATTTTATACCCACACATCCCATCATACCAAACATAAAAATCAGACCTGTGGCCACAGGAATTAGAGCAAAAAAAATTTTTTTTATATTCCGAAAAAAAATCCCCAACAAGAAGAAGACTAAGATAGATGCTCTGATAATGAACCAAAGAAAATCATGAGTTACGGCATTGCTGATGATCCGGCTGAAATTTGTCTGCGATATCAACCTGACTCCTTTCAGCTTTGCATCTTTTCCAGATAGAATATCGACTGTTTCAAAAGTATCAGGAAGAAAGGTCAGTATCTGAACCGAGTCATCTGAGCGTATTATCATGGAATCCAAAAGATCCCCAAGACCTGCTTCATTTAGATCTTCATAAACGACGGGCACAAATTTACCAGAAAGGCTGTTTAAAAAAAACAAAAAAGCATCTGCGGTAAAACCAGTACGTTTTCCTTCTTTATCCAGAAGCTTACGAAGCAATTCCTTTTTTCCATTTTCCCAGAAAGCAGTCCAACGCTGCTGGTTTAACCGCTGGAGTTTCAATGATGGAAATATTGGTGATAAGCTGATCAGACTGTCCGGAGAAATTTTTTTGGACAGATAAGCAAAAAGCCGGTCATTGTTTTCAAGAGCCGACTGAAGGTCAGGCCCTTTTGTAAAAATCATGGCAGTTCCGCGAAAATTTCCCCAGGTTTGTCTCATTTCATTTTCAGCAATGCGGATTTTCGATGGTACAAAGCTGAGCGACCGCAAATCATCATCAAAGGAAAGCCGTGTTCCCTGCCATATTGACAGAACCATAAGCAGCAGCCAGGCGCTGACCACTAGACCTGATGAAACGGTTAAGCTCGCATTGGGTTGGCGTTTTGCAGACTCCTTTTTCTCATATCCGGCACCGACAAGATGCGGCAAAACAACAAGGGAGATAATCAAGGAAGCGCTGATTCCAATAATGGAAAAAACAGCCATCTGACGCTGACCAGGCAGATCTGAAAAAAGCATGGCAAAAAAGGCTCCTATTGTGGTCGCTCCGCCGAGGAGCATGGGACGTGATATCTGCCTGATAATAGTGGAAGGATCTTCTTTCCCGCCGTGCAGAGCAAAGTAAATGTGCAAAGCAAAATCAACTGAAATCCCAAGCAGAACAGAGCCAAACCCGATTGTTATTGCTGAAATTTTTTTGTAAACAAGAAATACTCCTGCAGAAGCTATAAACAGTACTGAAAAAGGAACAATTAAAACAAAAATCGCCCGCCAGTTTCGCAGAAAGATCAGAAACAGCACCAAAATAGCAAAAGATGAAAAACTCAGGATAACAAGAATATCTTTTCTGATTGTCCCGGCATTCGCCGCAGCATAGCAATGACCGCTAATAAATGATACTTTTATGTTTGAAGGGACAACCGCATCAACGGCGCTTCGAAAATAATCGAGCATCTCTTTGGAACGTTTTGAATCGGTGATTTTTATATCCGTATCGGCTATTATGAGAACATTTTTCCCGTCAGCGCTTATAAAATGCCCATCTTCAAGCCGTATCTTTGGAATAAGATTTACACTGGATAGTTTTTTGAAAACAATGGAATTAAATCCCAGGGGGTCGATACGGAAAAGCGCTTTAAACGCCAATCCTTCAGGGGTTAAAAGGCTGGTATAAATATCTTGCAGTCTAAGTTGAACTTTTTCGGCGGTCAGATCCTGGAGAATTTTTTCCATATCCTGATCAGTAACGAGATTGGGCAGGGATCTTGTCAGCCATAAAAAAAGACCTTTTTCCATCTCCGGTCCAGGACCTGTCACCACCTTGCTGAAAAAGGGGGACTCCATTCTTTTTGCAAGACGATCTGCTGTTTCTATCAGATATCTGCTTGTGGCACCCTGCTTTCCTTCCAGACTGACAAACAGCTTGCGAGCAAAAGGAGCCTGCTGCAGGAGTTTAAAATCAACTGCCGCGTCGGATTGATTATCCGGAAGCATTGACTGGATATCTTCGTAAATTCTTATATTCGAAAACATAGCTACACTGGTTAATATAATGAAAATGGCTGAAATGTATAGTATAGGTCTTCGAATTAAAAAAAAATCATATAAAAATGAAAACAGCTTAAAAATTGACATGGCCGATTAAAACATATTCTTTGGTATTGGACCGTTAACGACCGTCTCATAAAATGAGATCTCAGTAAAATCCTCTCCTTTTTCACAAATTTTAATTTTGTTTACATATCTTGCATCATCGGCAAATTGAATTCGAATATCGTCAATATACTCTTTTCCTTTTGCAGAAATCGGAACAAGTTTGAGTGTTAATGGATTTTCTCCAAGCACCAAAATTTCGTAACCTTCTTGAAGTTTTTTGAAGTCTGCATTCGTCCATGCAAATACCTGCTCTGCAAACAGTTTTACAAAAGGAACCCTGCTGATCTTAAAAGTTTGAACCTGAGAAGTTCCGTTTTTCCATCGTTTTCCATTTTTTCCGTTTACTGCAAATCCGGAAATAACAGGATCACTTACCTCCCACCGCAATTTGTCAGGTTTTTCATAATAGAAATGTCCTTTTGAAACAAGCGGATCCTTTAACATGGACAGATGCCGTTTTTGGCTGAAATTACTTGCAATTCTCTTTACAACGGAAGCCGCTCTTACAATCTTTGCAAAAACAGGACTGTTTTCATGGAAAAGTTCAGCATCTGATTGCAGCTCAACTGCAAATACAAAATGCGGCAAAAAAAGAATTAAAACTAAATAAAAATACTTTTTCATAACAGCCTTTTTTATATGAGTAAGAATGGTGAATTATGAATAGAGAAATTATTTGTCATATTTCCTGCGAATTCCGATCAGTAATAAAAATAATTGGTACCTAAATTCTGCAAACGCTGCTTTTGCCTGAGACCTGCCTGCAGCAGGCAGGTGCAGGGCATCAAACGCGCAGCCGTATATGTAATACTGCAGGCGTT
>CAZRLQ010000294.1:0-3256 GCA_964600725.1 uncultured Desulfobacterales bacterium | reverse complement strand
AATATCAACGGATTATAGAAATGTTGTACTTGCATAACACGCATCGGTTTGATGCAGCCATAAAGGCTGCGGTTTTTGAAAATAGTTTACCCTCCGGGAGCGCCGGTTTTACCGAATCTGCGGTGTTGGCAAGGACTTGAAGTATCGTAAGTACGTCTGCGCCCTTGCCGCCCTGCATCTTAGGCAAAAGCAGCGCTTGCAGAATTCAGGTGTTAAAAGTAATGACTTTTCAACACTGAGGATTCCGGTGGATTGGTCAACCCTTAATTAGTATTATTACAATTTCAGGCATATTGGTCAGCCTTAGAAGCTGTTTTAAAACTGATGAATCGGCTTCGCTTCGGTCCCCTGCTTTTGCAAGGTCACTTATTTCTGACCATACCAAGGGACATGATTTTAAAGATTCAATAAAATTCCATCCAGATTGTACTTCTAAGAAAAATTGTTTATTGACAAAATATAGTTTATTAGATATATTTAAAGTATTTTGTAAAAGTTGAAAGCTTCATTTGGTTCCGTTTAATAACTGAAGTCGATCAATGTCTGCACCGCTCACATCCTACCATTTTGTTTGCAAGACTTTCCTGTTCCTTTATTTTGGAGGATACCTTTTTGGCAGCATTTATCCCGGGCGATAAAATTTCAGAAATAAAAAATTCAGCCGATATTGTTGATATTATTTCTGAAGCAGTTATTTTAAAAAAGGCTGGAAGAAACTTTGTAGGACTTTGCCCATTTCATTCTGAAAAAACACCTTCTTTTTGCGTCAGTCCAGAAAAACAGATATTTTATTGTTTCGGATGTGGCATGGGGGGGAATGTTTTCAGTTTTTTGATGAAACATGAGGGACTTTCATTTCCTGAAGCGGTAAAAATGTTAGCCAAGAGATATGGCATTGAGATTGCTGCCCATTCAATGTCACCGGAGCAAAAAAGAAAAATCAGTGAAAAAGAAAATCTGTTTGACCTGAACAGACATGCAAAGGATTTTTTCCACCAAACCCTTCTGAACAACGCCGCTGGCATAGACTCAGTGGCATACCTGAAAAAACGGGGCATCACTGACAAGACAATTAAAAATTTCAGTCTTGGTTATGCACCGCCTGGTTGGGATAACCTTTTAAAATTTCTTTTGAAAAAGCAGATATCACTCAAACTGGCTCAAAAGTCAGGCCTTATTATTTGTAAAAAAGATAAATATGGATATTACGACCGCTTTAGAAACCGTATCATTTTTCCTATTTTTGATTTGAATAAGCAGGTTCTCGGTTTCGGTGGGCGTGTTATGGATGATTCCCTGCCAAAATATCTCAATTCACCGGAATCGCCGATTTACAGCAAAAGCAAAAGTCTTTACGGCCTTGGCAAGGCAAAGCATAAATGCAGGAAAGATGGTTCTGTTTATATTGCAGAAGGATATTTTGATCTTTTATCACTGCACCAGCATAAAATAGAAAATTCTGTTGCAACATTAGGGACAGCACTGACATCAGAACATATCAGACTTCTGAAGGGATATGCTCAAAGAGTAATTCTTGTATATGATTCAGACGAGGCTGGTATCAATGCTGCACGCAGGTGCGCTGGAATCTTCATAAAAGAAGATGTAGATGCTCGCATTATGATATTGCCCCCAGGATATGATCCGGATTCATATCTTTTTAAATTCGGATCTAAAGCTTTCATGGATGCCGCATCCAATGCAAGTAGTATAATGGATTTTCTAATAGAATCTGCGATAAAAAAAAACGGGCTTTCCGTTGAAGGAAAAATCCGTATTATTTCAGACCTGATAGATCCCATAACTTCTATTAATGATAATCTGATAAGATCTTTATACATTAAGAGACTTTCTGAGCGTATCGGCATTGATGAGGCAGCTATACTGGGAAAAATCAGAAAAACTTTCAGCAGGGAAAAAAAATGCGATCTAAAAAGGAAGGGTTCCGGCGCTATCTTTTCAGAAAACTCCCGTCATATCTCTTCTGCAGACACGGCTCGTAAGAAAAAATTCTTGAGAAAAGAAAACAGATTTGAAAGACAAATTGTTGCAATGATGCTTCAATACCCTGAAATCCTGCCTGAAATCAACAGCCGCAATCTGCTTGATCTTTTTGAAGATGCTGCATTGAAACAGATCGGCCGATCAATTTTGGACCACAATGAATTTTCAGATGGCCGGGTATCTGATTTTATATCTTTATTTGACGAACAGGAGAAAAAAGACATAGCGGCTTTGGCAATTCAAGAAGAATTATGGAACCGCGAAGGATGTCTCAGATTGATACTTCAGTTTGAGACAAGCCGAAAACATTACAAAAATAGTCTGCAGGAAAAAATAAAGGCAGCAGAAATAAAAAATGATCATGAGCTGCTTTTAAGATTATTAAAAGAAAAACAGATTCAGGCTGGCAGGAGGAATCAGCTATCTAGCATTCCTTCCAGATAAAAATTCATATAATAGCAGATTATTGATTATTGTGGAGATTCTGTTTTTAAGCGTACACCAATTGAACTTATGCTATCAGGTATTAGCCGTTAGCTGTTAATTTACCGCTTGTTCCAGCTTGGCCAATTAGCCCCTAAAAGCCGGGCTGATGAAAATAACGCTGATATGCCATTTGAAATTAATTCCATTTTTGTTCCGTTCAATGGAAGGGATGCAAAGAACACTCCATCAATAATGGAACAAAAGCAGGATAAATTACGTCAAAAAAGATCGCCATAAAATGTGTAATTTTCATCACCCCACCTAAAAGCTAAGTGCTAATAGCTATTCATCACAGATTACCACACTAATCCGTGATAAGCCAGTAAAAATCCGGCCACAGGGTTGCAGGCTTTGGATTTGCCAATGAAAGAGGCTGAAACCATTAATGGATTCAGCCCACTGGACTGTTTCAGCCTGATATAGATGTCCAGATAAATAATTTCACTACGTTATCGGTCATCGGAGTATTATAATACGCCTTCCTCCTTCTGGCCTTGTGAAATTAATTATGCGGATTAAGGGTTCATAATCAAAATAAACATAGCAGCAAGTTTACCGGAAATGTGTACTGAAAGTCCATTATAGGATCTGACTTCAGATGCAATTTGAATCCTGGTTTTTCCCTCAGGCCGGCCAAATAATGATTCAATGGGCTGACGGATTTTGTTTACTGCTGTTTTATGTGTTAAAAGCGGGGACTTTTCAACACTAAGGATTCCGGTGGATTGGTCAACCCTTAATTCGCGTTAATTATCTGAAAATCTAT
>CAZRLQ010000293.1:0-3257 GCA_964600725.1 uncultured Desulfobacterales bacterium | reverse complement strand
AATGGTTCGGGTCAAAGGAGGATGAGGCAAAAAAAGCCTATCTTCAGCTTGTAAAAAGCGGTTTAATAATGTCCAGGGGTGGCTGGTCATCAGTCAAAGCGCTTCGTCTCTTTTCCGGTTAAAATCAGCTAACCGCAGGGAGGATAATGATTAAATTATCCTCCCTGTGTGAAATTTATAGCAGATTTTCCTTGCGCAGGCGGTTAATAATCTCAGTTGTTGATTTACTTCGGTTCATGGTATAAAAATGGAGGCCTGCAACTCCGTTTTTTAGCAATTGTCTGCATTGCTCCGTGGCTAAATCTATACCAAAATTCAATACTTCATCCTTATCAGCTTCAGCCAATTCATCAAGTTTGCTCTGCAAGTCATCCGTAATGGTAGTTCCGCAAACCTTGGAGAGCATCTTGGTCATCTTAAGGGTGTACACCGGCATAATACCAGGAATAATAGGGATATTAATTCCGGCTGTCCTGCATTTTTCAATATATTTGAAAAAATAGTTATTATCATAAAAATACTGAGAAATAACATATTTGGCGCCGTTTTTTTCCTTGAGTTTCAGAAATTCAATATCTTTTTCAAGGCTTTCCGCCTCAATATGCCCCTCAGGATATCCTGCGCACCCAAGGGTAAAATCGTAACGTTCTTTAATAAAAGCTATCATTTCCGAAGCATAGGAGAAACTGTCGGGGTGGGGGATATAATTATCATCCCTCGGTTTATCCCCGCGAATAACGAAAATTGTTTCAACACCGATATCTTTATACCTGTCAAGGATTTCCGTAATCTCATCAGGTCCGAGCCCTAAACCGGCTATATATGCTACAACAGGCAGCTTTTTATCCATTATACTTTTAACTGTCTGATACGATCCCTCTCTGTTTGAACCACCTGCACCAAATGTTACAGACATATAATCAGGCTTAAGCTCGGAAAGTTCAGCTATGGCTGCACCAAACTTTTCTGCTGCCTTTTTATCCCTTGGAGGGAAAAATTCCATCGAGATAACAGGCTTTTTACTGTTTTCGTACAGACTTGAAATACGCATAATTTAATTACCTCCTATAATTTTTTTAGATTATGAATAAGGCGGAAATACCTAAGAAGCTGTTTTAAAATTTATGAATCGGCTGCAAAAGCGGGGGCTGCCGACGTAAGGCGGGACACCTTGAAATTTTAGCGATCAGAGAGGTGTGGGGCGAATCTTGTATTCGCCCTGATCGTAGTGGGAAAATCCACCTCAATACCCCTTTTTCAAAGGGGGAAGCATATAGGTGCCTGAACTTATTGAGAGGTTACCACAACATTAGCAGGCCCTTTATTATACGGGTATTACCGGTGCCCTGCGTCTCCAGTCATCAATTTTTTCGGCACAATGGTGACCTGTGGAAAATTCCCAAGAGGACTTTCATTGACAAGCAGAGTGCATCCGTAAGCTTTCTCTAATGTCTCGAAAGTCAGCACCTGTTTTGGAGTGCCTGAACTGATGATCCTGCCTTCCTTTATAAGCAGCAGACTGTCAGCATACATGGCTGCAAGATTTATGTCATGGGATACCATAACAATGGTGACTCCTTTTTCTCTTTTCAGTTTTTCCATTAAATCCATCACCCTCAGTTGATGAGCGATATCCAAAGACGAAGTCGGTTCATCCAAAAGGATTATTTGAGGCTCCTGGCAGATAGCTCTGGCAATAAAAACCCTTTGCCTCTCCCCTCCGCTCAGGTGTTCAAGTTTACGATTTTTCAGATGTTTGACTCCGGTAAATTCCATTGCCCGGTTTGCAATGCTGAAATCCTTTTCGCTCTGAAGACCTAATATTCCTTGATGGGGCGAACGTCCCATCAGCACAATTTCCAGAACAGTAAAGGGGAAATTTTCCAAAACCATTTGGGGAACCAATGCAATTTTTACCGCCAAAGCCTTTCGTGAATAGCTGTTTATGGGTTGTTCGAAAATATTCAAGCTTCCCCTTTGATGCCGTATCAGTCCGGAAACAACCTTTATCAAGGTTGTCTTTCCTGAACCGTTGGGACCAATAATAATAAAAAATTCTCCTTGTTTAATTGAAAAGGAGATATTCTTTAAAACAGGAAGATCAGTATAAGAATAATTTAAATTTCTTAAAGAAATTGCTTCATTCATCGACGACCTTTTTTTAACAGGATGATAAAAAGAGGTGCTCCGATCATGGCGGTAATTACACCGGCCGGCATTTCCCCCTGTTCCGGCAGAATTCTTGCCAACAAATCGCATAAAACCATATAAGCCCCTCCTCCTATCAAACATGCCGGAACAAGTACCCTGTGATCAGAGCCTAATATAATTCGCAATAAATGCGGTATAACCAGTCCGACAAAACCGATAAGGCCGCAATAGCTGACCGTGACACTCACCATGAACGAAGTGATAACAAGCAGGGTCACATTTGTTCTTTTTATGTTAACTCCCATGGACTGAGCCAATTCCCTGCCCATCAGAAGCAGATTCATAATATAAGAATACCTGAAAATAATAATAAAACACGGGAAAAGCATTGCTGCAAGTATTGCTGTCTGCCGGACATCGGATATCGAAAGATCTCCCATCAGCCAGAACATGATATTGTGAAGACGCGAGTCCTGGGTCAAAGATATTAGAAACATGATTATTGCTGAACAAAAAGCATTTACCATAACGCCGGAAAGAAGGAGTGAATCCTTGTCCAGAATCGATCGACCCGCTGCAACAACAAGGATAAGAAGAAGGGTGGCCATACTTCCCGTAAATGCTGTCAGACTTATACCGGGAAATCTGGAAAATCCCATAAGGATACCTGTTATCGCACCTACTGCAGCTCCGCCTGAAACACCCAGGATATACGGTTCAGCTAATGGATTTCGTAAAAGGGCCTGAAATACAAGACCGCCCAAAGAAAGGGCCGCACCTACCAAGGCAGCCTGAAGCGCTCGAGGAAATCGAATGCGCCAGATAATTGTATGCAGCATCATGTTTTCTGTCTTTGCATCAAAAGACTGCCAAACCAGTTTCATGCCGCTTTCGGTAGGACCCATGGAGATTCCGAGAAAGATAGCTGTAAACAAAAAGACCAACAAGATAGAAGAAACCGCAAAAATACGTTTTATCAGCGAATCACTATTTAATATCAAAAGACTTCCTCAAGGGAGCATCCAGGGTAAACGCATTTAGAAATTATGCGCATAATACCTCAGCTAAATAATTATTGTCCCGGCCGGCTTTTAGCCGTCTGGCCC
>CAZRLQ010000292.1:926-3260 GCA_964600725.1 uncultured Desulfobacterales bacterium | reverse complement strand
CTGAAACATGAGGCAGATATAATCATTTCGCGAAAACTGAATGCAGGATTTAGGTAGTAAGTTCCGATGATGAATTTAGATGAATTTATCGGAGACAGATAAATACTCGATGTTCAAGTTTTTTGAGCTATTCAAAAATCATCTTTATATAACCTGTTGATCTTATTAGCTTGATGTATTTGAAAGAGCTTTTTTGTATTCCAACAAATTCAGCAGCTTATAAAGAAACTTGATCATCGAGTTATAAGCTGTTTTAAAAGCAGGGGATCGAAGCGAAAAGCAGACTCATTTATCAGTTTTAAAACAGCTTCTAAAGTACCAGACCGTTGACTTTTTTCCACAAATTCAGGGGAGGCGGCAGTCTTTTTTTGTTTATGGCAAGAACAGGGACGGCTCCCATAAGTGAATTGGTAATTATAACATTATCAACTGAAAATAGATCGTCAATAAAAACAGGTTTTTTAATTATAGAATAGCCCCATTTTGTAAGAATTTTACAAACCACTTTTTCCATAACACCCGGCAAAACATAAGGTGAAAGAGGTAAAATAACTGTTTTGTCATTAATCAGCAAAATATTGGCTGTATTTGTTTCAGACACACTTCCGTCCGGGTTGAATATCAAAGCCTCGTCGGCTCCAAGGGTTTTTGCCCATTCTCCGGCCAGAACATAATATAAATAATTTAGTGTCTTATGATCTGCAAGTGGCGTCTGTCGGCGCATCGGATAACCGGCGAGGTTTAGTCCCTGAGACTGTACGGCTTCCAGGCGGTGTACATAAGGTCTGGCCATGACGACCAGCTTGTGATTAAAAGGAGGGGAAGTTTTGTCACCTTTTGTCGCAATTATTTTTACTGCGGCTGTTTTCTTTTCCAAATTGTTTCGGACAATCACCTGATTTATAATATCATCCCAGGTCAGGTCGGGTATATATCCGGAAAAAAGATGTTTCCATGTTTTATGAAATCTTGCAATATGCTCCCGTATATATTTTGCCTTTCCATTAACAACCCTGATTGTTTCAAAGAAACCATATCCGTACTGAAAGCCCAGGTCGGACACCGGTATGCAGGCATCCTCAAGAGGCAACAAGGAGCCATTGATCCATACATAGTTTTTATTAAAACCTGTATTTTTTTCTTTTCCTCGAAAAACTTCAATTAAGGTCCGTCCTTTATGCATTGTTTCTTCAAATTCATCATCCGGGTCAGAATCAAATACAATTCCACCCCCAACTGAAAATATAATTCTTTCATCATATATAGTTGCCGTCCGAATAGCTATAGACAAATCCATTGTTTCATGGAAGCTTATATATCCGATGGAACCTGTATATATATGCCGCCTGTTGGGTTCAAGTTCATCGATGATTTCCATGGACCGGATTTTGGGGCAGCCTGTTATGGAGCCTCCTGGAAAGGTCGCGGCAATAAAATCAACCGAATTATATTTAGTGTCCAGAGTTCCTTCAACTATGGAGACCAGATGATAAACATTTTGATATAACTCAAGCATCTTATGTTGAGAAACCCTGACAGAACCGGCCTCACAAACTTTGCCCAGGTCGTTACGCAAAAGATCGACAATCATTGAAAGTTCTGCATCGTCTTTTTTGCTTTCTTTAAGTTCAAGCCCCAGCTTTTTATCCTCTTCCGGACTTTTTCCTCTTGGCCTTGTCCCCTTTATTGGTCTGGTCTCAACTTTTTTTCCGGTTTGTCGTATAAACCGTTCAGGAGATGTAGAAACAATCTGGTGGCTGCCTGCATTTATGTATGCAAAAAAAGAGGCCGGATTTGCATTGTAAAGCGTTTTGAACAGGCTGAAGCTGTCTCCTTGAAAATCCATTTCAAAACGCTGGGACATATTGACTTGATATACATGGCCTGATGCTATGTATTTTTTGATCTGCTTAATAGCGTCCCTATATTCGGGCTTTGTGAAATTGGATTTGAATCCGTCTGCATTGCCGGCAAAACCTTCTCTTGCCGGTGGATCTGAGGCAAGTATCTTCTTTAAGAAAGCCAGTTCCTCCGACAAATAACTTTTACCTCCAGATATACGCTCTGGGACACTTAGACGGGTCGAATCAGTTTTTTTGTCGTGAACAATGATGAATGAAGGTGCAAAAAGACAGATATGCGGCAGGCTTAAGTCATCTATTGATGTGCGGGGTAATTTTTCAAGATGGTCTTTAAGATCGTATGACAAGTATCCAAAGAGTCCTGCACTAATAGGCGGCGGGATATCCGGTATATTCAGATGAAACTCGTTTAATATCATTCCGAGCGTCTTAAATGGATCGGCATTAAAACGGATCGTTTTTTCTTTTGTTG
>CAZRLQ010000292.1:0-916 GCA_964600725.1 uncultured Desulfobacterales bacterium | reverse complement strand
CCCCGGCCGGTAAATGTCAGCCATGGTCTGGCAGCAAGTATGTGGTATCTTGCGGAATCCAGATCTCCGCCGCTTAACAGGACCACTGTGCCGGGTGAATCGGCAAAATACGAGGCGATATCTGTAAAAGATCTGTCTGTAATTACCGGTTCAGTATGAATGCCGGTTATTTTAACGTTTATCTGTTTCAATTGATTGCAGTACGGAATAATAAGCAATACTCCCCATTCTGAATCAAAGATTCATGATGGAAAGTGCCGCTTCCTTGTGCTGATAACTGTTCATTATACATCTTTATATTTCAATCTACGGGCATTCCAATTACGTTTTCCGAATCGGTACCATCAGGTGTCTGTATGAATCCATAATTTTGCGCCTGTTTTTTAGCCCCTCAGCATCAAACACTTTATCTACAATATCATGCAGGTTCTTGTTTTCTATGATAATTTTGAATTCCTGTTCGGTGAATACACCTACTTTCAGCAAGTGTAATGCCGTAAATATCATCAAACTATAACCATCCATACCAGCAGGAACTTCTCCTGTTTCATATGCATAATCAACACGCTCATATATAATCTGAAGCAGCTGCCTGATTACTTTTTCAATCGATTTCCTGCTTTCTAACGATAATGCCTTCAACATACGGTATTCATCAAGATTCATCATAATCCGGGATTTACGATCTGTCATTCAATATTCTCCATTGGGCTTACATTGTTTGGCATCCTTCATAAACGCTCAAAAGTAGTTTACCTAAATTCCGCAAGCGCCGCTTTTACCTGAGCCCTGCCTGTCCGCCGACAGGCGGGCCTGCGGCAGGCAGGTAAAGCAGACAGTCTCCTTGCCTAAATTTTTATGAAGTTAACTTTTCCTTTTTTCAGCATAATCGGTTGAAGCTTTAATAAAATTTTTA
>CAZRLQ010000291.1:0-3269 GCA_964600725.1 uncultured Desulfobacterales bacterium | reverse complement strand
GCAAGTGAATACTCCCCTGTCTCAAGGCAGTGGCTTTTCGGCGGGAAAGTTAAAAGTGAACTCATCATCTTTTTTTTTGCCGCACTTTTCTTCCAAAAGCGGTTGCAGCAAGCTTTCTGTCTCTTGATCGGTAAGTATTATCCTCCTTTTCTTTTTCCACCACCTGCTTGAATAATTTGAACATTTTGATTTTTTGAGATTCATCTTTATAAAAGGTATCCCAGGCATAATCAAACAATTTTTTCAGTTTTTCAGGCGACATATTTTTGGGATAATATACGACTTTATCTGCGGAATAATCATTCCAGTTGTACGAAAATATCCTTTTTTGTTTGTGCAGATCATCAAAAGCTCTTGTGTGAGGAAATGGGGTAAGTAGAGTAAATTCGGCCAGATCCAGTTCAATTTCCAGCAGAAAATCAACAAGTCTTTTTATGTAATCTTCCGTGTGATTATCAAGCCCTATCAAAACAGTACCCTCGACACTGATCCCATAATCATGGTACCGTCTGATTCTTTCTTTAATGTAGTCCGACATATCGAAAACAGCCTGGTAAACATACCATGCCCCTGCCTGAGCCGCCAGATCTAATACTTCAGGCTCGTCCTCAATTGGATGAGAGCACCATTTTTTTTTCAAAGGAATCATTTCTCTGAACAGATCCATTTCCCATCGTTTATCCTGCGCTAATGAATTATCAACGATAAAGAGTCGATTATTTTCTATACCGGCCATCTCCTCAATTGACTTATTAATGGGACGGGGCCTGAATTTCCTGCCCCCCAGATAGGCAACCGCACAAGGATAACAACTGAATCGACAGCCTCTTGACGCGTGTACAAGATCAACCATCTGTATTCCTTTATAATTATAAAGATCTTTGTTTAAAATATCCCTTCGGGCCCTGCCGACAATCTCAATTGGAGGCCTGTCATCCAGATAATTATAGATCTTTTCCAATCTGTTGTTTTTAAAGTCGGAAAAAACCTTATCCATTTTACCTTCAGCTTCGCCTAAATAAACAGAATCAGCATGCTTCATGGTCTCTTCGGCATGCAGCATGGTTGAAATTCCCCCGAATATTACCTTTACTCCTTTACCTCTGTATATGTCGGCGATCTCCCACCCCCTCTTTACCTGAATAGTCAACATCATTGATATGCCTACGAAGTCAACCGGATCGTCAAAGTTAATAATTTCGAGATTTTCATCTATAAATTCCACATCAACATCATCAGGCAAAGATGCTGCAAATACAACAGGGCCGTGGGGAGGCAGGTGAAATTCAGTTTGCCTTTCGAGTTTCGTCCATTTTGGATAGATCAGTCTGAATTTCATAAAATTATTTCCACAAGTGAGTTCTTCACCAAAGGGGTATCTTTAGCGATGCAGAAACAAGGAATTTCTGTTTGAAGATGCAAGTTCTTTACTTCAACGGCCAAATAACAAGGTTTCTGCGCCGCTAAAGATACGTGAGAAATCCTGGCCAAAGGCTTTGCCTGAATTAAGCGATTAGCTGTTAGCTATTAGCGTTTAGCTTTGAAAAATCAAGATATTATATTAATTAACCCTGCAACGTCATTTAGCATTTTAAGTACAATATATGGCCTGATTTAATTAACTTTAACACAATATATTGTATATAAAACAACAAATGTCGTTGCAGGGTTAAAAATAACACCTAACGGGTGAAAGTTTTCAATAGCAGAACATCCTGTAATCATTAAACTGATAGCTAATCGCTTAATTTAAGTTTTGCTTTAACACATTCCGCCATTTACGGAAACAACCTGGCCGGTAATATATGAAGCATCTTCAGAACAAAGAAAACGGACAACCTTTGCAACTTCCTCCGGCTGTCCGACTCTTGCCATTGGAATGATTGATTTAATGTTTTCCACAGGAATATCCTTTATCATCTCCGATTCAATTAATCCAGGTGCAACAACATTCACACGAATTCCAAGCCTGGCGACTTCAGATGCTATTGACCGGTTGGCTCCAATTAAACCGGCTTTTGCCGCCGAATAATTTGCCTGCCCTTTATTGCCGATTAACCCTGATACAGAAGATATTGATACGATAGACCCATGCTTGCTTCGCACCATCTTTTTTAAAACAGGTTTTGTAACATTGTAAAAACCTTTAAGGCTTGTATTTATTACCGAGTCCCAGTTACCTTCAGACATCATAACAAATAATCCATCCGCCGTTATACCGGCATTATTCACCAAAACATCGATAGAATCAAATCGTGAGACAATATCGCCAACAGCTTTCTTTGTTTCTTTAAAATCTGAAACATCAAACCTGGCTGTTTCACCATCACTACCTTCATTTCTTACCATTTCAAGCGTTTTTGCTGCCGCATCGCTGTTTGATTTATAGTTGACGATGACATAATATTGGCTCTTCGCCAACTCCACACAGATCGCCCGGCCGATACTTCCGCTTCCGCCTGTAATAATAGCTGTTTTCCTATTGTCTTTATCACCCATTGGGTCATCTCCTTAAAATTTATTTTTTCAGAATTAAGAGTCTGCTCTAAATCCGCCCCTTACTGTGTTCGGCACCGGTCCGTGCGTTTAATCTCTCCAAATGCGGACAAAACAGGCTGGCTTGACAGCGGGCAGGGCTAAGCAGGCTCTGAACGGCTGCCTTGTAACTTCCCAGAAAATTCGGGCAGCAATGGGAAAATCCGCCTCAATCCCCCCTTTTTCAAAGGGGGAAGCACATGGGTTACCAGAACTTATCGAGAAGTTGCGCTGCCTTCAGTCCAGAAAAGCTGCAAGCCGACATCTCCTATAATATCTGAATCCACCTTTGCAGTTCCCCAAAATTGCAGATAATGGTCGATATCCATACGTTTAACAACGCTGGTTATTATCCTTGTATTCAAAGAAATTCTGTCCAGATAAAAAGTCGCCTTTTTTATCCCAACCAGCCATCCTTTACCGGAAAATTTACCATTTCTTTTTTTTCTTTCATTCCACCCGACATATACACCCGCTGTTTGGGCTGCAATTTCGATTAAAACCATTGGATTTACGCAACCGTCTTTAAATAACGGCCACCTTTCTTTAACGGTGGATATTGTAACAGCTTTTTCTGCGTCAATCTCAACAATTCTATCGACAAGCTTCATTCGATTGCGATGGGGTATCAGTTTTTCAATATCAAAGTCAATCATATTTCTTTTTTCTTTATTTCATTATCTAATTTTACACAAAAAAATAAATGTTGAATATCAAAACAAAAGAATATAAAA
>CAZRLQ010000290.1:0-3270 GCA_964600725.1 uncultured Desulfobacterales bacterium | reverse complement strand
CAATTCCTCTGCCGGCTAAAGCAGGCAGTCTCCTTGCCTAAATTTTTATGAATTAATATTTGATTTGCCCGTTTTTAAAGCCGGATGAGCGAGAATCAGACTAAAAAGTGGATATCAAGTCATTTGCAAATATCTATAAATCAATTAATTCTCTGGATAGCTGGTCACTTTTCTGTGCCGAGCAGCCTTTTTATCCCCTCAAATCCCATTGCGTATATGGTTTCAGGAATTTTTTCAGCTTCATCTTCTGAAACACCGCGGGGCTTAAAAATACTCGACCATTCCAGCTCACATCGGTTGTTATCAATATCTCTAACTTTCATAGTGCTGACATAATCATCTATGGGCAGCGCAGACTTGATTATCGAATAGCTGAGAATCTTTGCCTGGTCATCCATACTTTCCAGCCTCTCCACCACCTGAACACCATCTTTAAGAGTAAGCGTCCTTATGGCACCGACACCCGATCCTTCCATATCGCTACTTTCTACTGCGTCAATATATTTTGAAGTCAGGTTAAAGTCGCTGATTATCTTCCATACTTCCGCAGATGCCGCATTAATTTCAGTTTTCATTAATACTCTCATTATATTTACCTTTTTTGTAATATCTCAAAAAATGGGATGTAAAAACGATCAGTTATCCATTTTTAAGATAACTTCTCGATAAGTTAGGGCTGCCTGTGTACTTCCCCCTTTGAAAAAGGGGATTGAGGGGGATTTTTCTATCATTGCCCTAAATTAGGGAAGAACAACCATTTTTAACAAAAAATCATATAGTTTTCATTACGAATATTAACAGACTCATAAATGCAAAATTGCCTGCACGATCTGATTTCTTCATACCATCACCTTAACCTTCCGTCAACTTCGAGGGTCCGTTAATTCAGAATATACTTTAGCTCAAGCATCATCCAGACCATCCAGCGGACTCCCCATGGTTTCGAATTGTGTACTAATAACATGCGTATAGATAATGGTTGTCCTGACATCCGCATGGCCTAAGAGTTCCTGCACTCGTCGAATGTCCTTGCGGAGTTCCGGGGACACCTTACTCGTCTTTTTCTTTCTTTGGCCCGGCCTTCTGCGGTCTCAGTCTGCGATTTAAAAGATGTTCCATTTTTTCAATAAAGGCATCTCCTCCCGGTGACCGTCAATGCTGTTGACTTAAGAACCGAGGGCTTGAATTGGACTGATAACTATTCAAGATTGTTGGGAATTTATTGATTTTCTTTAATTTTTCCGATATACAGATTTAAATGGCGGAAAATTGAATCACTGTATTTTAAACGCTGGAGAACAGAAGAGTATTACAGGGATGAAAAGGTTATCACGGGAATTGAAAAATTTCACAGCAGAGCAGTAAACGGAATTTTACAGGAATTCCATGCTGCCATGATAAGCATGTACGCATATATTTTTATAAAATTAACTTGGCCAGGAAACGAATGTAATACCAGCAATGACAACTGAGGTTCCCTTTAAAAGGTTATAAATATTATTGCAAATATGCTTAAAAGCCCTTCGAATAAACGGCAGACAAGTAAAAAAGAAAAAATGCTCAGAAAACGCTTAAGTCAACAGCATTGTCGATAGAGGCATCCTGATCACAAACCTTGCGCCGCCTTCCGGCATATTTCCGGCCAAAACAGCGCCGCCCGGGCCGCCCGCCAGCCTTTTCACCTTCGATCAGGTGTGAAACATTTTATTTTAATTGGAAGTTGATGTCAAAATTCGTAATTTGTAATTGCACAGGTCGAAAAATTACAGGCAACCATAGTAATTATAAGGCAGGTGCAGGGCAGATCTATGGATAGAGGAGATTGCCTTATGTTGCAGGGCTTGTCCTACTCATGCACGCCTGACCCGGTTTCTGTTCGTCACCCCGTCCTTTCGTGATACCCTGCCTCAGCAGGGCTGCTACCTCCCAAAGTACCGTCACCGATATCCCGTTGTAATACCGCTAAACTCTTTGCCTCCATCCAGCTGGGTTTGAGACTTGTCAAACAATTTACTACATGATAAGTTTTACTTATTTTTAAGAACGTATGAGGTGCCAGGCACACAACAATGTCTGAAAACTAAATGCTGATAGCTGTTTATCACTAACTGCCGCACTAATCCGTGATGAACCAAAATAGTTTTGAGACCAACCCTTTTCTTTTAAAAGGAGAACGTTATGAAAGTCATTTTTCATCCGGATTTTTACCAGGTCTATTCAGATGATCCTGCTTCTGAGCAGGGAAGAATGGAAGCTGTTATGGATGTGATTGAGTCCGGAGTAGAGCTGGTGACTGCGGTTCCTGCAACTGAAGAGGATATTGCCGCGGTTCATACAAAAGAGCATATCAAAAGTGTTCGGCAAGATGGACTTTATCCCATTGCTTCTCTTGCAGCCGGAGGAGCGATCCAGGCTGCTGTTTTTGGGCTGAATGAACCATGCTTCGGATTGATTCGTCCTCCCGGCCACCATGCATCAACCGCTTCATCATGGGGTTTTTGCTATTTTAACAATATGGCCATCGCTATCGGGTTTTTAAAAAGAAAAAAGAGAATTCAAAGAGCATGCATACTCGATATTGATCTGCATTATGGAGATGGAACCGTAGATGCTTTGGGCGATTGTGAGTACGTAACCATATATAATTCAGCAACCCAGGATCGTGAGAGATGTCTGAATGAGATTACCAGGGAAATGGAGAATTGCCGTGCTGATATTATCGGTATTTCAGCAGGTTTTGACAATCATGAAGATGACTGGGGAGGGGTTTATAAAACCGAAGATTATTATGAGATCGGCAAAAAGGTTCGCAAAGCTGCGCTTCGCTGCGGCGGCGGATGTTTTGGCATTTTAGAAGGAGGATATAATCACAAAGTATTAGGGAATAATGTTCTGGCTCTGATTAAAGGATTATCCGAAATTTGAATATACTATAGATTTTCAGACATCCTTCAAACCTGGTTTACACTTTTATCTGCCTGCTTGTAGGCAAGGATGCCGATAAATGGAATTTAAATTTACAGTTTTTGCCATTCTGCATACAATATTTCTGGTTTATATGTCATCGATTTCTGGTCAGCCGATCTTAGGCAAAGGGTCTTCGAGCGATCAAATCATCTCTAACTTTGCTCATATACCCGCGTTTGCGCTGTTAGGATTTTTATGGCTGAAAGCTTTCAGCAAAATGTTTATTAATGATAAACAGAGCTTAATAAATAAAATTACAATAGTTTGCCTTATACTTTTTGCTGTCTCCGATGAAATTCATCA
>CAZRLQ010000289.1:0-3277 GCA_964600725.1 uncultured Desulfobacterales bacterium | reverse complement strand
ACAGGGCTAAAACAATAGATGCCGTTAACCTCAATTATATGGATGCTCCTTGTATTTACCGGTTCTGTTTTGAGCCTTGCAAAAAGTCCTTTTTATGGACTATTGACCTATCTGTTTATCTATTTTGTTGTTCCTGCCTCAAGCATCAACTGGTGGGCAGCGGCTATTCCTGATTTTAGATGGAGTTTGCTGTCCGCAGTGATTTTATTGATCAGTTGCTTTATTCACAAGGAGCAGCTTAGTAAAATAAGACTGGGAAGTATCGGCCCCGGCAAATGGTTAACAGCTTTTCTTGTCCTGTCGATTTTCATATCTTTTTTCGCTGTGAACCAGGAAAGAAGTTTTAACAGGTGTTATGATTTTTTTCGTTTAATAATTACATTTTTCCTTATAATAAAATGTATCCGAAATAACAAACAGCTTGGGTATGTTCTTTTATTGATCTTATTATGCGGCTTTTTCTTAGGATATCAAGCCTATAATACACCGAGGCATGGCGGCAGGCTTGAAGGAGTTGGAACTCTTGATGCCAGTGATGCAAATGATTTCGCACTCTTACTGGCAACTATAGTTCCATTTGGGCTGCCGGTATTTTTTTCTGACACCAAGTATTTACGATATTTGGCAATACCTTGTCTTGTATTTATTTTTAATGGAATTGTCTTGTGCAACAGCAGAGGTGCTGTCCTGTCACTTGCTGTTTCTATGATTGTTTTTATTTTTTTGATAAAGATTGCAAAGCTGAAAATAAAAATCATAATTGCAGCTCTTATTTGTGTATGCGCGTTTGCTTGTCTTGCAGATGATACGTTTTGGGAGCGGGTTAGCACTATCGGTAAATCCGCCCGGACAGATAAGGGATCAGGCAGGTTGACAATCTGGCTGGAAGGATTGGAGATGGTGAAAGATTATCCTTTTGGAACCGGGGGAGACGGCTTTCAGGTTTTAAGCCCGTCCTACATCACCAATCTGACGGAAGGAATAAGATCATCGCATAATACTTACCTGCTTGTGCTTGTTGAGCAGGGATACCTGGGGCTGGCAATTTTTCTATGCTTGAACTTCAATGTTTTTTTCATATTAAGAAGAGGACGCAGGTCGCTTTTGTCGGAATTGGACAGCGATCAGTTCGATAAGAGCAAGCGTTTTATATATCTTGCAAATATCGCTTTAACCGCGGCATTGGCAGGCCATTTAACCGGAGCGATTTTTGGCAGCAGGCTATATTATGTATATTATTACATAATAATATCTATATCCATTGCAACTGCTTATTTAACAGAAATTAAATCTTATAATTTTAGTCGATCTTAATAAAACTATGTGCGGTATAGCTGGAATTATAGACAGAAAATCAGGATCACTGGAAACCGATATAATCAAAATGAGGGATGCGATGCCGTACAGGGGACCTGATGGTATTGGCGCAATATGTTTTCCGCCGGACGGCGTTGCACTTGGTCACAGAAGGCTGACAATTCTGGATCTGACCGATGCGGGCAGCCAGCCCATGGAAAATGAATCCGGCACAATAGTTATCGTTCATAACGGAGAGGTCTATAATTTTATTGAACTCAGAAAGGAACTTGAAGGTTTTGGTTACAGGTTCAGATCCGGGACAGATACAGAAGTTATCTTGTCAGCCTATGATAAATGGGGTGTTGACTGCTTGAAGCGGTTTAACGGCATGTTTGCATTTGCAATCTGGGACAGGAAAAAAAAGGAGATATTTATTGCAAGAGACAGGCTCGGCATAAAACCCCTCTATTACTTTCATGACAATGACAAGCTCCTGTTTGCCTCTGAATTGAAATCTGTTTTAAAGGTATTAGATCCCTGTCCTGAAATAGACTATAACCTGGTTGATCTTTATATGAGCTTTGGTTATGTCCCGGGTGAACATACTTTGCTGAAAGGTATCAAAAGGCTGCTGCCGGGTCATTTTATCTGCTGGGACGGGAAAAAGCTGATCAATGAAAAATATTGGGATGTTTCATTTGAAAAGAGCCACGACCGTGGTTTGCAGTATTATGTAAAAGAATTAAGAAAATTGTTGAATGATTCAATCGGCTTAAGGCTGAGAAGCGATGTGCCTCTGGGAATTTTTTTAAGCGGCGGCATTGATTCAAGTGCCGTGGTGGCCACGCTGGCTCCAAGAGTAAACAGGCGGCTTAAAACATTTTCCGTGGCTTATGATTTTGGAGCGGATTTTAATGAAACAGATTATGCAAAAATAGTTGCAGATAAATTCAATACCGAACATCATGAATTTATTGTCTCTCCTGCTCAGTTCAAAGATTTTATCCCACAATATGTGCATCACATGGATGAGCCTGTTACTGAGTCTGCGGCCATATCGCTTTATTATATTGCCAAAATGGCAAGTAAACATGTGACGGTTGTCTTGTCCGGGGAAGGGTCAGATGAACTTTTTGCAGGTTATGATTTTTATTACTACAATTATGTTATTGAGAAGTTAAGAAAAGTAATGGATGGA
The DNA here is from genome assembly GCA_964600725.1 of uncultured Desulfobacterales bacterium. GTDB lineage: Bacteria > Desulfobacterota > Desulfobacteria > Desulfobacterales > CAZRLQ01 > CAZRLQ01. The sequence continues at coordinate 780 of CAZRLQ010000289.1, read as the reverse complement.
AAAGGATCATCATCTGTTTTTCGTTTTTTATGCTCAAATTTTCCTGCCGGCAAAATAAAAAAATATCTTTTGATGGGTTTAAAGCCTCTGGAAAGGAGGTATAAAGGGATTTCAACGTATGATGAACAGGTAAAGGAAGAATTGTATCGGCCTGAATTCAAGGAATATCTTGTCAGAAAAAATGATAAGGCGGCAGAAAAGTTTCTCGATGATCTTTTTACTTGTAATAGCGGCAAGGATGCATTGAGCAGGATGCTCTATTTTGATACAAAAACATGGCTGGTTGACGATCTGCTGATAAAGGCGGACAGGATGAGCATGGCAGCGTCTCTGGAATTGCGCGTTCCTTTTCTGGATCACAGAATAGTTGAATTCGCAGCTAAAATACCTGACAGATACAAATTAAATGGAAGAATTACCAAATATATTTTAAAAGAAATGTTAAGTAATATTCTGCCACGGGAAATAGTGCACAGGAAGAAGATGGGCTTTCCAACGCCGTTGAAAATAATGTTCCAGGATGAGCTTGCAGGCTACGCACAGGATTTACTTGCTCCGTCTTCTTCAAGAATCAGTTCCTTTTTTGATATTGTGAAAATTCGAAGACTTATCAATGACCATGTCGGAAAAATAAAAGATAATCATAGAATAATCTGGCAGCTTTTAGTGCTGGAAACATGGCTGCAATTGTTTGATACCTAAATCCTGCAAGCGCCGGGTTTGCCGAAGACCTGCCTGCCGCAGGCAGGTGCAGGGCGGCAGGGGCGCAGACGTACTGCG
>CAZRLQ010000288.1:0-3279 GCA_964600725.1 uncultured Desulfobacterales bacterium | reverse complement strand
ATCGGTTTGATGCGGCCATAAAGGCTGCGGTTTTTGAAAATAGTTTACCCTCCGGAAGCGCCGGTTTCACCGAATCTGCTGTGTCGGCAGGGACTTGAAGTATCGCCGCAGTACGTCTGCGCCCCTGCCGCCTTGAATCTTCGGCAAACTCGGCGCTTGCAGGATTTAGGTTCTATTTTTAAATGCGCTCCAGAACTGTTAATGTTTTATACGCAATTTTCTCAATGACAATTTGACTTTATCAATAAAACTTAATATTAAATCCTTTGGGGCTGTATTCCCAGCTGCCTGAGGCGTTGCCGTTATCTACGCGAAAAGGGGGATCTATATTCCGGATAAGCCCTGTGCGGATTTTCAAAAATGATAAGAAAGGCATATCCCGATATAATTAATCTTTATGAAAATCGGTGCTATATTTTCGCCTTTCCCGACATTGAGCAGAAATGAAATTTTTCTTGCTGACTCTAACGAATGAGCCTGTTGATTTATGAGGATTTTCGTTCAAGATCAAGACATGCGGAAAAAATAACAGGGAGCACATATAGTTGATATTCGTAAGGATTATTTTTTCCGCATGACGCAGAGATAGGACGAAAAGACCATAAATCAACAGGCTCATAAATGGAATAAAACAGATGAGAATTGTTACACGACCTGACTTTGACGGAATTGTTTGCGCGGCTCTTCTATATGAGGCGGAAAATATAAAAAAAGGAGTAAAATGGATATCTCCAAATGATATGCAAAAGGGTCTGGTTAATATTCAAAAAGGAGATATCATTGCGAACCTGCCTTATGATAAAAGGTGCTCATTATGGTTTGACCATCATTACTCGAACCTGACAAATGAACCATTTAAAGGGTTTTTCAAAATCGCTCCTTCGGCAGCAGGCCTGGTCTTTAAGTATTATAAAAATAAATTTCAGTTTGATTACCGCGAATTAATTAAAGAAACAGATAAAATTGATTCCGCAAATCTGTCTTTAAATGAAATTCTTCATCCTGAAGTCAATCCTTATCTGATACTTTCCATGACCATTTCAAGCCATGATAATTCTGAAGAACCTTATTGGAACAAGCTGGTTGATCTGCTCAGAAAATTTGAGATAAAAGATATTTTAAAGATTCCGGAAATAAAACATAGGTGCGAAACAACTGTTGAACAGAATAAAAAATATAAAATATCTTTAAAAGAACATACCGTAATAAAAGAGCATGTATCGGTTACAGATTTTCGCATGCTCGATGAACCACCAACAGGAAATCGGTTTTTAGTTTATTCGCTGTTTCCTGAATCGATTGTAAATGTTAAAATAAGATATGATAGTAAGGATAAAGAAAAACTTATTGTCAGTGTTGGACATAGTACCTTGAATCGAACCTGTAAAGTAAATGCAGGCAAAATGCTTTCGGAATTTGAAGGCGGCGGACACAAAGGGGCTGCTTCATGCAGTTTTCATATAAGTAAAGCTGACGATTACTTACCAAAGATACTCGATATTTTGCTGAAAAACGAACCAAACGAAGACTGAGTGAACTAATAAGATGGAAAAATTGCAAACTGTGCGGTTAGCCGTTAGTGATTAGCTGTTAGCATTAAAAAAATAGTGATGAGAATTTTTAGAAAACTCAAGGTGTGGGATAAAGCCATAGTCTTGCACTACAGGTCTCCTAAAATCAGAAAAGACTTTTCTTCTGATAAACAATAAAGATGCTGGGAAGATGTTGGACCGTTTTATCCAAAAGCTGACAGTCAGCCACTAAAAACTGATGGCTAACAGCTAATCGCACAGGCCGAAAAATATGGAGCTATAATCAACGCATTTTTAAAAAGGAGGTTATTATGAGCTCAAAGAAAATCTTAATGCTCGTTGGTGATTATGTTGAAGACTATGAAATAATGGTGCCGTTTCAAGCTCTCCAGATGGTCGGACATCAGGTGCATGCGGTATGCCCGGACAAAAAATCAGGAGAGACCGTAAGAACCGCTGTACACGATTTCGAAGGAGATCAGACATACAGTGAAAAACCAGGTCATAATTTTACTCTTAATTTCACCTTTGATGAGGTGGAAGCAGAAAAGTATGATGCCCTTGTAATTCCAGGCGGCAGGGCTCCGGAATATATACGTTTAAATGAAACCGTAATAAAGATTGTGCGTAATTTTAATAAAGAGAATAAACCTGTCGCAGCAATTTGCCATGGTGCCCAGGTCCTGGCTGCTGCTGGAGTTCTTGAGAATAAAAGCTGCTCCGCCTACCCTGCCGTAGGCCCGGATATAATCTCCGCAGGCGGCAAATATATGGATATTCCAATGGACAAGGCCCATATAGACGGCAACCTGGTGACTGCACCAGCATGGCCGGCTCATCCTGACTGGCTTGCAAAGCTGTTAGACCTTCTGGGAACAAAGATTGAACCTTAAGAATAAGCTGAAAATCTTCACTTTTGCCCAATCTCTATTCAGGACAGACTCCCAGGCCGCAAACAAATTGAAGGTTTTCGACCCTGTGCAATTAAAAAGCAGGAATTACGAATTAGAAATTGTTCCCGTCTGCTTCGATCAGGTGTAAAATATTTTATTCCAAAATGACTATTGCATATCAAAAATCATGTAAGACACAATTATTAATTGTGTTTTTTTCATGATATGCAGTTTATTAATAACGAGTTACAACGGTTAATTATCGCTCATTGTTGGAAGCTGATGTCAAAAATTCGTAATTTCTAATTCGTAATTCCGCAGTTTAAAGGTTTTCAAACAGACTCTAATTACCTCCTAAATAGCCGGTTTCACATAAGCCGCGCTTTTCCTGGAAGTCCATTGTAATTTTTTGAATTTCTGAAATCGTCGATTCTGCTAAAAGATCTTCAGCGTATTTTTCAGCGTCAGAAATTTGCAGACCTGCAATTCTTTTTTGAACAAAGGGTAAAAACCTGGGATCTACACTTATACGACGCACTCCAATGCTTAACAAAAAAAGTATATATACAGACTCATGAGCCATCTCTCCACAAATTGAAGTCTCCTTGTTCCTGCGCTCCGCTGCTTTAACAATTTTAAAAAGAGCTCTTAGAACAGACGGGTGATAAGGACGGTAATATTTGGAAACCTTTTCATTTGTTCTGTTTACGGCAAGCATGTATTGTTTATAAATTTATATATCATAGAAAAAAATAGTTTACAATAGAAAAATAATAGGTATAACAGAAATACGAAACTATCACAGTGGGCAAAAAAACAAGGTATAACTTATCGGACAGCATGGGAATATTTCA
>CAZRLQ010000287.1:0-3291 GCA_964600725.1 uncultured Desulfobacterales bacterium | reverse complement strand
TTTTTTAAGCTTCCTGCTGATTGTTCCGTTCGCACTCCGGGAACGCCTTTCAGCTTGACCTCGTTATTTTCAACAAGAAACAGCACAGAGCCGTCTTTTTCGATCTTTAATTTTTCCTTGATTGGTTTAGGGATTGTTATTTGCCCCTTTTTTTGACATTTTTGCATACATTTTGTATTTATCCTTGAATTTAATATATTCTTATTTTTAAGATAAGTTCATAATATCAGGCCAAGGAGACTGCCTCCTTCAGGTGGCACCTGCCTGCCGCAGGCAGGGCTGACAGTAGTTGACAATACAGGCATTACTGTTTTTAGTTTATCTTCTATTTGTGAATACTCCTCAAATCGGCTCAAAAAAACTTTGCCAGAATTTCGTCATTGACAAGTTTCTTGTCAAACCCCTGGCCATGCACCTTGATGTTTCTGAAATCCTCCTGGCAAAAAGGAAATAGATAAAGACTATCTTTTTTTTCATCAATCAGGTCAAGACATCTTTCTGACAGCTCATCAAACCGGCTTGATTCGAGCTTTCCTAGAAATACGCTTTTTTGAACCCTTACAAGGCCTGCCCTTTTGCACTCTTTGGCAACCCTGGCCCGTGGTTTGTTCTCAACAATATCGTATATTACCCATACAAGGACGGACATTTCCTGCCTCCGGTTTTTTGGAAACGACAATGGAATGATGGGGAGAGGAGGGTGAATGGGGGGGTGAAGGGATAAAATTTATTCTGCTCTTTATCTCCAGGATTCCCCGATTCTCCCATTCACCCCTTCCCGGTCTCTCCATCAAAATTCCTTAATCTCCAGCCATTTTGGTCTCTTTTCAGACTCATCGGCCAATAGAATATTGGTCAGTTTGTGGGCTTCATGCTGGGGGATATATTTTCTTTTCACATTCTTCTTTCTGTATCTTACGCTCTCTTCCATATGGCTGTTTATCGCATCAACGACAAGCGGTTTTCCCTTGTCATTTAAAAAGACCGCATTATCAACCACATTAAAATATTCGTCTTTGATCTTTTTGCCTGTAAACAGATAGACTGCTGTCTGTTCGGCAAAAATTCTAAAAGGCTCGATAAGGTCGAATACCATCGATTTTTTATTATAGTTGTCGGTATGAAGAAAACCGACGTATGGGTCAAGACCGGCAAGTATGCAGGCCTTTTCAATCCTGGAGTAAAGAATTCCATAACAGTAATTCAAAACAGCATTAAAAGGATCTTTTGCCGGCTGCCGTGATCTTGCTTTAAAGATATATTTCTCAGGCATGAGTCTCGAAAGACACTGAAAATAAGCTTTTCCCGCTGTCCCCTCAAACCCCATGATGCTGTTTCGGGCATCTTTAACTGTTCCGTCATGCATAGTAAGACCTGCAAGAGCAGACTCAATAACCTTGATCGGATTTTCAAACAGATTCTCTTTGCCAGGCCTTGCATACATAAGCTTTCTTAAAAAACCGGCCTGGTTTTCTATTTTTTGTCTGATCATCTCCACAACTATTTCAAGCCCTTTTTTATCTTCTGCGATTTCGAGCTGCTTTCTGCGAATAAGCGCAGTGCTTCCCATTTTTGCAAACCAGACACGACCGACAGGATCGCCGTATCCATTCAAAAAAAGAATATCTATATTATTCTCCATGGCGGCTGTTATTGCCTGGGTCGTAATCATGGCCTGGTTGGAAATAACTATTGATTCAATTTTTTGAGGTGAAACATCAAAACGTTTATCCTTATTTTTAAGTCTGAAAAGGCCGTCTTTTTGTGTGATAAATGTGCCTGCGCTGTTTATTACCAGTTGCAATCCAGGCCCCCTTTTAATATTTATATGGAAATGATGGGCTTCCTTCAAATTTAGTTTACACTTTTTACCTGCCTGCTGCAGACAGGGATGTTGGTTTCTGCCTGGTTCCCACGCTGAAGCGCGGGAACGAAAAATGATTAATAGAAGAATTTATTATTCAGGAGGGAAACATTCACACTACCAGGTTGAAACCCCATCTGCCATTATCTATCATCTTGTCGATGAACGATATGCTGTTGACAGCTTCCTGACTTATTACCTGACAGCGGATATCTTGTATTTTAAAGTTCTGCTTGTTAAGCTTGTTCACAAGCTTTGGAATATTTTTCTCAAAAAAAATACGTATATCATTATTAGCTACTTTGAATATTCCGCTGGCTCTATTTTTAAAAATAGAAAAATCTGCACAAATATTTCCCATATTTGACATCTCAAGCAAAAATGACAGCTTAATCAAACGGTCGCTGCCGCTTTTATTCTTTTTTTCATTGTGTCCCAGTTCTAAAAGCATCTGCCCGAATCTCAATCTTTCATCAAATAAAACCGGTACCGGCAGGAGATATCTGCCGGATTCTTCAAAGGCGTATCTGTTTAGAATCTGAAGTTTTTCAATGCCCTCGACAAAATTCTTTAAATTAAGGTTTGCTTTACCCTCTTCATTATCAACACCTGACATAAGTTTCATTGCAATGGCTTTCAGATCACTTTCAAAAATACTTTTCATATGTTCTTTCGATAAAGCGCCTTTTGAAATATAATTGGCAAACAGTCTGTTTTCCCAAGTCAAGCCGCTGTTTTTAATTAATGATTTTAAAAAGTTTTGATCTGCATTATCTGATTTTAAACTGATTTCTTTTGTCTGCTTTGCCAGAAGAGTAAAAAGCGTTTTCCGGTGCAGCGGCATCTCTTTTTCTAAATCAGCAAGGTTTGTACTTCTTAAAATCTTTGATAATATTTCATATGGATCGGAGTGATCCAGTGCTTTTGACAGAACCTGATTTAATGCAGATAAATTTTTCCCCCTTGTTTCTATAAGCTTAAATATTTGTTCAGTTCCTCTCTTTGAAACACCAAGAAGAATTTTTTCTCCTTCTTTAAGCGGAACATATGTTTTAGCAAGCAGTTTCCTGCCTTGAACAAGAAGCTCGGCATGGTGCAGCGACAGGACCTTCTCAACCTTTGCATCAATAACCTGGCCTGTTTTGAGATGAGACAACCATTTTTTGGCGCCATTTTTTTTGTCAATCGTAAAGTCAGCAGATGATACAAGGATGGAAGATATCATTTGGGATATGGAATGATTTATATTTTTGAAGGTTTATATAAATTTTCATATAATTAATTTCACAGGCTAAAGGGAGGAAGGCGTATTATAATACTCCGACGACCGATAACGCAGTGAAATTATTTACTTGAGTTTTCGTATGATGTCTATCAATAGATAATGGTATAAATTTTGCTGTGTGCATAAGGGTAATGAGTGGTGA
>CAZRLQ010000286.1:0-3301 GCA_964600725.1 uncultured Desulfobacterales bacterium | reverse complement strand
TGCGCGTTTGATGCCCTGCATCTTAGGCAAAAGCAGCGCTTGCAGAATTTAGGTATATTGCTTTTAAGTACTTGTTTTAAAGCCTTAGATCTCGCTTGCAGTCAAAGCAGGGCCAAAAAAATTTTACGCTCTGTTTTATGCTATGGTAATATAGCTTATATGTTTTGGGAATAGCGCTAAGACAAGCTTTGCTCAAAATTTTCGCCTTTCTTGACCGCATATGCCAGCAAGTGTCTGCGAACAGACAGGTGCAACCCCAGACAAATGCATATATAGAGCAAAAGGAGCGGGTTTTGCCTGTTCCCATGTCTTTGTCTTTGTGCGGAGACCCCATCAAGCCGTTCCGGGTAAAACGAAAAAACGGTTGGAAAAGCGCTGTTGGCAGAAAATACCTATTCTTTATAATAATTGCACGTCCTTTGAAAAGGTATCCGGTTGTGCTTCGCAATCCCTGAAGCATGCAAAACCTTTTGGGTATAAAATTCACCATCATGGCAACAGTTGTCTGAGCAGCCGGCTGCTAAAAGCCCCTCCCCGAACAAAGCTAAGGGACGGGGAATGTCTCACAGTCTCTCACAGAAACAGATTACGTTAACCCTGGAATATTCAGGCCGCCGGTGAGTTTACCCATCTCAGCCGCAACCATTTCCTGTGATTTTAACAGAGCATCATTTATCGCAGCCACAATCAAATCCTGAAGCATTTCAACATCATCAGGATCAACCACCTCTTTTTCTATATCAATTGATACGATCTGCTGCTTGCCATTCGCTACAACTTTAATCATCCCGCCGCCGGAAGTTGTTTCAACCGTTTTTTCAGCCATCTCTTCTTGCATCTTTAATACCTTAGACTGAAGCTTCTGTGCCTGCTTCATCATATTTCCTATGCCTTTCATTTAATCTCCTCCTGTAAAATTTTAACGCTAACAACTGTTCCGTTGAAAATTTCGATTGAATCTGCAACCAGAGGATGGTTCAGAGCTTTCTGTTTTATTTTATTTTCCTCTGTTTTTTTTTGCTGATTGTCAAAACCGCTCTTTATTTTTGCATTTATAACTATATCAAAATCATTGCCAAAAAATTGACTGCAAATATTTTTTAAAATGGAAATATTTTTATTCCGCTTTATCATTTTTAAATTAAAATCACTTCCATTTACTTCGATATCCATTCTCTTTTCCGCAAGATTTATTAACCGGCTTCTTGCCAGGTTTGAAGCCAGAGACGGATATTTTTTCGATATAATACCAGTAATCTTTTTCCACGTTAGATCGAGATTTTCTCCCTTATCAAGAGCTGAGCTGTCAGGTTGATTTTCTGTTTCAAGAGGGCCGACCGACTTTTTTGAAACTGTCTGTACGTTCTTTTCGTCTTTTTGAGTATCACATCTGATTTCAGGGCAAGCAGGATCGGCATCCGCAACAGGCGCCGATTTTACACCCGTTTCAGAAATCTCCTGCTTCATGCTGTCCAGCTTTTCAATAAGAAGATCAATGGGCAAAACAGGTTTTATCTGGAACATCTTGATAAACATCATTTCAAGCGCAAGTTTTGGTTGGCTGTCAAACCTTAACAGTTCGCTTTCTTCGGCCAAAAGAAGCAATATCTGATTAATATAGGCGGCTGAAATCTCCTTTGTCTGTTCAATCATAAGATTTATTTCTAAATCCGGAAAATCGACCAGCTCGCTGACCTTTTTCCCAATTTTAACTATAAATAGATTCCTGAAGTGTTCCATCAGATTCGCATGCAGCTTTTTCATGTCATAGCCGCGATTATAAATCTTGTTCAAGATATCAATAATTTCAGCAATGTTTCCACTCAAAACAGCATTTGAAATATCAAAAATTATTTTTCTGTCAACAAGACCCAAAATATCGAGAATTCGTTCACCCGTGATAGGTCCTTCAGAGCAGATTATCACCTGATCAAGAAGACTCAACGCGTCTCTCATACTTCCGTCGGCTTCACGAGCAATCAGCCATAGGCTTTCTTCTGTTATGGAAATATTTTCTTTTGAACAGATCAATTTCATCTGCTTTGCAATAGATTTCGACTCAATGCGTCTGAAATCATGACGCTGACACCTGGAAAGAATTGTTACCGGAATCTTATCAGGTTCAGTAGTGGCAAAAACGAACATAACATGGGGAGGCGGCTCTTCAAGGGTCTTCAGCAGGGCGTTGAAAGCTGCAATGCTGAGCATGTGGACTTCATCTATGATATAGATTTTATAAAGGCTGTGTACCGGCATATACCTTATGTTTTCACGCAGCTCTCTGATCTGTTCAACACCATTATTTGATGCACCGTCAATTTCAAAGACATCGGCTGCATTTCCTGAAGAAATTTCAATACACAGACTGCATTCATTGCATGGAACCGGAATGGGCCCACTTTTACAATTCATCGCCTTTGCCAGTATTCTGGCAACTGTTGTTTTCCCTGTTCCCCTGGGCCCTGAGAACAAGAGTGCATGGGCGACTTTGCCGGATGAAATCGCATTACCCAAGGTTCTGGTAACATGTTTCTGGCTAACAACCTGCTCAAAAGTCTGGGGGCGGTATTTACGTGCAAGTACGAGATAAGACATTATTATTTTATCATTACTTAGAAGCTGTTTTAAAACTGATGAATCGGCTTCGCTTCGATCCCCTGCTTTTAAAACAGCTTATAAAAAATCGACTGAAATTTACAGCTTTTGTCATAATAATAAAAAAAAGAAGATAAAGATTGACGTGTAAAGCGGACTTAACGGCAGATCATGCGGCCGGATCAGCGGGCAGCCATAAGTTTAAAGCTCTCATGCAGATAAGGCTTCAAGGCCTTTGGAAAACGGCTCCTCTTTCGTCTGATTTCTATGCAAGGCTAAAATTGTAATCCTCAAATATAGACAGACTCTATTTCCGGAGCTGCGCGAAGCGTTTCTTCAATGCTCTTTTTCCTCTGCCCTTGCCTGCTTTGCATCAGCAGCAGGTTTGAACAAAATTGATTTTCTAAGGCCCCGCTTTGATTATGGCGGAGAGAGAGGGATTCGAACCCTCGGTGCCGTTTTTGACAGCACACACGATTTCCAGTCGTGCTCCTTCAGCCAGCTCGGACATCTCTCCATAAAAACAGAATGAGGATTTAAAGCGGTCTAATCATCCCTTCGGGGAATGAGAGAAAAACCCTCGCCCTCAGACAAAGGCTTCATCTCAGAATTTTTGTCATTTTTTTATACAGGATGCAACTATTTCTTCAATTCATAATTCATTTGCCCTGTCCTGCATAGTGCTGAGAAATTTAAATCAATCAAT
>CAZRLQ010000285.1:0-3310 GCA_964600725.1 uncultured Desulfobacterales bacterium | reverse complement strand
AAGGATGTCGCCATATTGAGACCTTTGCAAAATGAAAAATTTCTGCGCCTGCCTGCCGCAGTTGCGACGCAGACAGGGACGCACAGGCAGTCCTTCTGCCGACAGGCAGGCGCAGAAATTGCGAAAAATAGCCATTCACGGACAGCCTTCTAAAAGGGAACGGGGATGAAATAACTCCCATAAACAAGCATCACCTGGAGCGCCGTGATGCATATTAGCGCAAAATAGCAGGGGCAGCCCCATGTGGCTGCCCCCGCAGGCATCAGAAATTTTTTGTGTTTTTTGGACATTTTATAGTTAGAGAAGTTATTTCGTCCCCATTCCCAATCTCAAAACTCATCGCTCAAAACTCAAAACCCGATACTGAAGATTTGGATTAAGCAATTATAATGCCAAACACTAAAACTATTTTTCGAAAACTCAAGTAAGTAGATAAAAATTTTCAGTCAAAATTTTAAATCCTGGAAAATATTATGCTGGAGATACGTTTTCACGGCCGCGGGGGGCAGGGAACAGTAGTTGCTTCAATCATGCTGGCAAAGGCCTTTTTCAAGGCAGGGTATTATGTGCAGACCTTTCCTGTTTTTGGTATGGAAAGACGAGGTGCACCGGTTGAAGCTTATCTAAGGCTGAACAAAAAGAAAATCTTGATTAGAAGTAACGTGTATGATCCAGATCATGTAGTTGTTTCAGACATTAAACTTCTTAAAAACGTTGATGTTGCAAAAGGGTTAAAGCCAGGGGGCTGGCTTTTGTTTAATGCTCAATCTTTACCTGAGAATCTTAACCTTTTTTCCGGTTTTCGTGTAGCATTTGTGGATGCATCTAAAATAGCCATAAATTATCAATTGGGCACACGAACGCATCCCTTTGTTAATACAGCCATGATTGGAGCATTTGCAAGAGTTTTGAAAAACCCGCCAATAGATGCGATTGTAGAAGCTGTTAAAACAGAAATTCTTGTTAAACAGCAAAATAATATTGACGCTGCAAAAGAAGCTTATAAAAAGGTACAAATTTTTGAAAGTGTTAAAAATGAAGGTGTATTATGAACCCACTTGATATGGTAATTGTAATCATTTTAGCATTTTGTATAATTGTGGGAATTTTCCGTGGAATTGTTAAAGAAATATCTTCTATTATAGGTGTACTCGGAGGATTTTATGCAGCTTATACCTATTATATGGTTTTTGCCAAAACTTTATCCAGATGGATTTCAAATACTTCATACCTTAATATTTTAAGCTTTCTGATTATTTTTTGCTCAGTATTCATCGTTATCAGCATTCTGGGCGCAATTATTAAGTATCTGCTCAATATAGCATTTTTGGGCTGGGTTGATTGTATTTTTGGAGCAGGATTCGGATTCATAAAAGGATTGCTTATTGTTTCAATTATATTTTTTATCCTGACCAGTTTTCTTCCAAAAGGTGCGCCGGTTATAAAAAAATCACAGCTTTCTCCTTACTTGGTAATCATCTCTGAAAAAATGGCTAAAATTGTTTCAAAAGAGATGAAACACAGGTTTAGAGACAATATAGATGAATTGAAAAGGGCCTGGAGAAATTACAAAGAGTTATGATTGCTATTATAGATTATGATGCCGGCAATCTAGCCAGTGTCGCACGAGCTGTATCATATGTTGGTTTTAAAGCGATTATTACAAATGATAAATTTTTAATAAAAAAAGCTGATCGTATAATCTTTCCAGGTGTCGGTGCTGCCGGATCAGCCATGGACAGCTTAAAGCGTTTGGGACTTGATAAAATCATTCTGGATGTTTTTAAGAGAGGAAAGCCTGTACTCGGTATCTGTCTCGGCACACAAATAATTATGGGAAAAAGTGAGGAGAATGATACTCAATGTCTTAAAATAGTAAACGGAAATGTTCAGGCATTTCCTGCTGGCATAAGATCTGAAAATAACTGTCGTTTGAAGATTCCTCATATGGGCTGGAACGGCATTAAAATCATAAAGAATCATCCTGTATTTTCCGGCGTGGGCAATGATGATGAATTCTATTTTGTACATGGATTTTATCCGGATCCGGTTAATAAAGAAGATATTCTTGCAACAACAGACTATGGAATCACCTTTGCGTCGGTTATTGGATTCAAGAATATAATTGCAACACAATTTCATCTTGAAAAAAGTGGAAAGTCCGGCCTTACAATGCTCAAAAATTTTTGTGAGTGGGAACCATGTTAAGCAAAAGGATAATACCTTGTCTTGATGTTCGGGAGGGTAGAACAACCAAAGGCATCAAGTTCAAGGACAATGTAGATATTGGTGATCCTGTAGATATGGCTCGTTTTTATTATGAAGAAGGAGCTGATGAAATAGTATTTTACGATATTACCGCTTCCCATGAAAAAAGAAACATCATGATCGAAGTAGTAAGACGTGTCGCTGAGATTATATTTATTCCTTTTTCTGTGGGAGGGGGCATACGGACGGTTAATGATATGAGAAGCGTTCTGCTGGCTGGTGCCGAAAAGGTAAGTGTAAATTCTGCAGCCGTTAAAGATCCTGAAATTATATCAAAAGGAGCCGAAGCCTTTGGAAGCCAGTGCATTGTCCTTGGTATGGATGTTAAATATGTGGGGAAAAAATATAGTATTCCTTCGGGTTATGAAATTGTCATAAACGGAGGGAGAATATATACTGGAATCGATGCCCTTAAATGGGCAATCAGAGCACAAGAGCTTGGCGCAGGAGAAATATGTTTAAACTCCATCGATGCCGATGGAACCCAAAAAGGATATGAATTAAATCTTACATCCCTTATCGCTGAAAATGTTTTGATTCCTGTAATTGCGTCGGGCGGAGCAGGTAAACCGAAGCACCTTTCAGATGTTCTTACAAAAGGAAAAGCAGATGCAGCGCTCATTGCCTCGATGGTTCATTACGGCACCTACTCGGTTTCTGAAATTAAATCCTTCCTTGATTATTGTGGTGTAAAAGTAAGAAAGAAATGGTGAAAAACAAAAGTTAAGATCACTGGTTTTTCTTTACTCAATCCAGGCGATAGGCGGAAAAGTCTCAGATCTGATTGAAAACTCCTCTTTTTGTTCAATCTCGGCATCAGGAATATTTTGGCAGCTTTACAATGCAATACCCGGATTTATTAAAAAGTTACGCTTTAGTTTCATAAAAATCGGTCTTGACATGAGAACAACTTTTTCTTTCCCGCTTTTAACCTAATAAAACCTGCATAAACTATTTTCAAAAAGAAAATTATGCTTTTAATATCAGCGAATTATAGAAATGTTGTACTTGCATAACACGCATCGGTTTGATGCGGCCATAA
>CAZRLQ010000284.1:0-3311 GCA_964600725.1 uncultured Desulfobacterales bacterium | reverse complement strand
AAAATTATCTTCCCCAAAAACCTCATCACACAAAGCCCGTAAATTCTTAACCTCATTATCATCAATACTGATAAAAATGACCCCGTCATCCCTCAACAAATTCCTTGCCAAAAACAGTCTCGGATACATCATATTCAGCCATTTGGAATGAAAGCGCCCATCAGCCTCAGTATTGGTTGAAAACTTTCTGCCCTCATCATCCACCTGCCCTGTATAGGCCAGATATGTTTCAAGAGATTCCGAATATTTGTCGGGATAGATAAACTCGTTGCCTGTGTTATAAGGCGGATCAATATAAATCATCTTGATCTTGCCATAGTAGGACTTCTGAAGCAGCTTGAGCACTTCCAGATTATCACCCTCAATAAACAGATTTTCAGTTGTATCCCAGTTAACGCTTTCATCCCTGCATGGCTTGAGTGTCCCGATACTCGGCTCCTGAATAACCTTAAAGCAGTCTTTTTTACCCGGCCATATCATTCCATACAGTTCTTCTCCCTCATCGACCTCGTCGCCCAGTGTCAAACGAAGCTTTTCAAAATCAATTTTGTCTTCTGTAAAGACTTCAGGAAAAAGAGCTTTCAGTTTTTCTTTCTGCTCTTCTGTGATGTTCCTGCTTTTAAGGCCGAGTTTTTGAATGCCCGCCATCTTCTTTCTCCTAAACAAGCCGCCATTGTATAGTAAACAGATTTTCAGCAGTTGTTTTCTGACTTAGCTTTTTTTCAATAATATCTATAAGGTCGTCTTTCTGCTTTTCAATCTTCCTGCCTGCAATGTCATATTCACACCAGGCTGCATCACGTTTCTTTTCCAGATCACGTATTTTCTTCTGAGCTGACAGCTTGTCCGCCAGATTATGGGCCATGCGGGCATTTCGCTTGTATTCCTTTATCTGATCGTCAAATTTATTTAGATTAAGTTTCAGAGAATTTCTTTTGTCTTCTGCCCACTTGTCAAGCTTGTCCATCTCCTCTTCAAAAAATACAGCATTTCTGGCTGTGATATCATCCAGAATTTCCGTCTGTTTTTTTTACGAATATCATCCAGGGCTTTAATATTCAATGAATAAGCATTAAGCGGTTTTCCGGTTATTACAGGTATGGACAAAAGGCGCATACACTGGTCAGAATCAAGCAGTCTCCCATCATCAGTAATTCCGGCATGGATAATATAATCCTCATCCTCCAGGGCTGAAACAGTAAGGTTATATGCAGCAAGACACCCCTTTTTTACAACAAGC
Source organism: uncultured Desulfobacterales bacterium (assembly GCA_964600725.1). Taxonomy (GTDB): domain Bacteria; phylum Desulfobacterota; class Desulfobacteria; order Desulfobacterales; family CAZRLQ01; genus CAZRLQ01. The sequence goes on along the minus strand of CAZRLQ010000284.1, from coordinate 2,071 downwards.
TCTTTCTTCAAGAATAGAAATTTTACTCCGGGTATTGGCATAATCAAAGGATTTTGCTTCAAGAATAATTGAAGGAAGATAGAATTTATCGGAAAGCTCCTGACACCATTGATTCCTGAGACTTGAAGGGACAATAATCAAAAGCTTTTTCTTACGTTCCGCCCATTTCTGTGCAATGAGGATACCTGCTTCTATGGTTTTGCCAAGACCGGCCTCATCAGCAAGGACAGCGCCTTTTGAAAGAGGGGATTTAAAAGCGAATAATGCCGCATCAATCTGACGAGGGTTCAGATCAACCCGGGCGTTGGATAATATTGCGCTTAATTTTTCAGGTGTATCGGAAGGACATCTTTTTGTGAGTTGATATGCGTAATATTTAGCATAGTTGTGTGAATGCTCCCCTTCTGAATCAAAGATTCAGGAGGGGCTTCTATCAGGCCGAAGCCTGAAGCGTATCCATCCCGATACGCAATATATTTAGAGCCGCATTATGATCACGATCAGCAGTATCAAAAATTTTGCATGAATTTTTTTCAGGATCACCTGCCCTTCTGGATTGCCGTATTTACCGAATCTGATGAGCAGACAAACGCTTGCGGCAGCCTTAATAAAGCTGCGCGCCCCGTCTGCCTTGAACCTGCCTGCCGCAGGCAGGTTCAAGGCAGATGCGGTAATTGCAGGATTTAGGTAAAACTATTTCGAAGCCATCCGTATGCCGGAATCCAGTCTTATTGTTTCAGCATTTAAGACCGGATTTTCAATTATATGCTTTGCGAGTTTGGCAAATTCGGAAGGTTTGCCAAGCCGTTTGGGAAAAGGTATCATTTTAACCAGGGATTGTTGAGCCTTTTCAGGAAGTCCGGCTAACATAGGTGTTTCAAACAGACCAGGAGCAATAGTTAAGACTCTGATACCATAATCAGCAAACTCGCGGGCAATCGGCAGAGTCATGCCTACCACTGCAGATTTTGAAGCCGTATAAGCGGCCTGGCCGATCTGGCCTTCAAAGGCGGCAATGGAGGCCGTATTAATAACGACTCCTTTTTCACCATCTTCATTCGGGGTATTGTCCAACATTTTTTCAGCGGCCAGCCTGATTACATTCATTGTTCCTATAAGATTTATCTGGATGACCCTGTTAAATTTATCTATGGACATGGGCCCTTTTTTCCCGATTACCTTAAAAGGAGTACCGACTCCCGCACAATTAATTGCCACGTGAACGGCCCCAAAAGCATCAAGAGTCTTATTGATAGCTTCCTGGACATTATCCCCATCGGCTACATCTGTTTTACAAAACAGAACTGAATCACCAAGTTCACCGGCTAAGGCTTCACCTCTTTTATCGTCAAAATCAAGAATAGTAACCTTTGCTCCATCATCAACCAAACTGCGAACACAAGCCTCACCCAGTCCAGAGGCGCCACCTGTTACAACTGCTACACATCCTTTAATTTCCATCTTATTCCTCCGTAAGTCTGTTAATATTTAAATTAGCGCACCTTTGGTGCGGACATAAGTGTCTAAAGTACTTAAAGTGCCTAAAGTTAAGGAATACGCCCTTTAATTTTTTATCAGACAGCTTTGCTTGCTTTAGTTTCCGGCTGAAGTTATGACCAAGCCCTAAATATCTCTAACACGGCGAAGGCGCACCGCAACTCATAGGCATTTCAGGCACTTTAGCTCACTCGCAGGCACTTTTTGCTCATCTATATGCTTAAAGCCGACAAAAATAAAAATAATCCATACATTATATTTGTAAAAAGAGTCAACCATTGTATAAAAATAGATGAGATGTTAAACTTAAAAATTTGGGCATTCTTCATACTAAGCTCAAAAGTAGTTTACACTTTTAACGGTTCTCGTTTTCTCGTCCCTACGCTCCAGCGCGGGAACGTATACCACACAGGTTCCCGCGCTGGAGAATGGGAACCAGGCGAAAAGCAGCATCATCCCTGCCTGCTGCAGGCAGGGAAAAAGTACAAACCAGGTTTGAAGGATTCCGGAATTTGTTTCATTTTGTTTGCCGGATAGGTTGGAATGATAGCGATTCTAACGGTGTATCGCTTCA
>CAZRLQ010000283.1:0-3334 GCA_964600725.1 uncultured Desulfobacterales bacterium | reverse complement strand
AAAACTCAAGTAATTAATATAGTCTGATCAATTAGGAATAGATTGCTGCCTGCGAAAGTGGCAGTTCGTTCGCAAATAAAATTATAAAGGAGCTCTTTTATGGCTAAAATGAAGACAATCGATGGTAATACTGCAGCGGCTCATGTAGCTTATGCCATGAGTGATGTGGCTGCGATTTATCCCATTACGCCTTCCTCTCCAATTGGAGAAATCGCAGATGAATTGGCAGCTAATGGTCAAAAGAACATATTCGGACAAACCATGACTGTCCGCCAGCTTGAGTCTGAAGCAGGGGCCGCAGCGGCTGTGCACGGCTCCCTGGCTGCAGGAGCATTTACAACATCCTTTACCGCCTCCCAGGGCCTTCTTCTGATGATTCCAAATATGTACAAAATGTCCGGAGAGATCCTTCCGGCTGTTCTGCATGTAACAGCCCGTTCTGTCTCCACCCAGGCACTTTCTATCTTTGGAGACCATCAGGATATCAATGCTGTCCGGCAGACCGGTTTTGCACTTTTAGGATCGGCCTCTGTCCAGGAGGTTATGGATTTGGGGCTGGTGGCTCATCTTTCAGCAATTGAAGCCAGCATACCCTTTTTACACTTCTTTGACGGGTTCCGTACTTCCCACGAAATTCAGAAGGTGGAAGTAATCGACTATGATGATATGGCTAAACTGGTAAACTGGGATGCCGTTAAAGCCTTCCGCGATAGAGCTATGAGCCCTGAAACTCCTGAAATCCGTGGTACGGCTCAAAACCCGGACATCTATTTCCAGGGTATGGAGGTATCTAATCCGTATTACTTGAAAGTTCCGGCAATTGTCAGCGCAAATATGAAAAAGGTCGGCGATCTGACCGGCCGCAGATATAAGCTGTTTGATTATGTGGGAGTTCCTGACGCGGAAAGAATAATTATTTCCATGGCTTCTTCCTGCGAAACAATTGAAGAGGTTGTAAACCATCTGGCTGCCAGGGGGGAAAAGGTTGGACTGGTAAAGGTTCGCTTGTACCGGCCATTTTCCGTTGAGCATCTTTTTGCCGCCATACCGGCTACTGCGGAAAGTATAACGGTTCTTGACCGAACAAAGGAGCCCGGAGCAATAGGTGATCCGCTCTATCTGGATGTGTGTACGGCTTACATGGAAAAGGGTGAAATGCCCACTATTATTGGAGGGCGTTACGGTCTTAGTTCAAAAGAGTTCAACCCCGGTATGGTAAAGGCTGTTTTCGACAACATGAAGTCTGCGGGCCCAAAAAATCATTTTACAGTTGGTATTGTCGATGATGTAACCAACAGTTCTTTGGAGGTTGAAGAAGGATTTGATGTTGCTCCTGAAGGAACGATTCAATGCAAATTCTGGGGGCTTGGAGCAGACGGAACCGTTGGCGCCAACAAGAGCGCTATCAAGATTATCGGCGACAATACAGATATGTATGCCCAGGCTTACTTTGCCTACGATTCCAAAAAATCAGGCGGCGTTACCATGTCTCACCTCCGTTTTGGGAAGACACCTATCAAATCCACCTACCTGATCGATTCAGCAGATTATATAGCCTGCCACAAATCCAGTTATGTGGATGTTTATGACCTGCTGGAAGGGATCAAGGAAGGAGGAACATTTTTGATGAATTCCAACTGGACCCTGGAAGATATGGAAACAAAACTTCCCGCCCATATGCGCCGCACCATAGCGCAGAAAAAATTGAAATTTTACAATATTGATGCTGTAAAGATAGCATCTGAAATCGGGCTGGGAGGCAGGATAAATATGATCATGCAGACCGCCTTTTTCAAACTTGCCAATGTTATTCCGGTTGATGACGCAATCACTTATCTTAAAGACCAGATCAAAAAAATGTTCGGCCGGAAAGGGGACAAGATTGTTAATATGAATTACGCGGCAGTAGATAATGCCCTGGATAATCTGGTGGAAATAAAATATCCGGATTCCTGGGCAACTGCTTCCGATGTCTTGACGCCCGTGAAAGATGAACCTGATTTTGTGAAAAATGTCATGCGGCCAATGTTAGCTCAACAAGGCGACAGGCTTCCGGTCAGCGCCTTCAGACCGGACGGTATCTTCCCTGTTGCAACTTCCAGGTATGAAAAACGGGGAGTGGCTATTTTAGTTCCAGAATGGATCATGGATAATTGCATCCAGTGCAACCAGTGTGCAATGGTCTGCCCCCATGCAGCCATACGTCCGGTCCTCTTGACAGATGAAGAACTTAAAGCCGCTCCCAAAGAATTCGAGGCTAAAAAAGCTCTTGGCAAAGAGCTGAAAGGGCTTCATTTCCGCATGCAGGTCAACACCCTGGATTGTCTCGGCTGCGGCAATTGTGCTGATATCTGTCCTGCCAAAAAACCTGCTCTGGTTATGAAACCTCTTGAAACTCAAACAGAAATTCAGGTTCCCAATCAACAGTATTCTGAAAAACTGCCTGTGCGCGATAATCTGGCTAAAAGAAATTCAGTCAAAGGAAGTCAGTTCTATCAGCCTTTGCTTGAGTTCTCAGGCGCATGCGCAGGATGCGGTGAAACGCCGTATACCAAGCTTTTAACCCAGCTTTTCGGGGAAAGAATGATGATAGGAAATGCTACAGGATGCACTTCCATCTGGGGAGGCAGCGCTCCTTCCATACCTTACTGCGTTAATAAAGATGGTTTTGGGCCTACATGGGGGAGTTCTCTGTTTGAAGATCCGGCCGAATATACTTACGGAATGCTTCTGGCTAATTTGCAGAGACGAAGAAAGCTGGTAGATTTAATGAAGGAGGCCTTGGAGACCGATATTTCTCAGGAGATAAAAGATGCAATGCAGGGCTGGATGGATAATATGAAAGATCCGGAACTTTCCAGAAAGTATGGTGACCAGCTTAAAACGCTCTTGCCGGGCAGCGGCGGTAATCAATTGTTAGACGAAATAGCCGGGATGTCCAAGCTCTTTACCAAAAAATCATACTGGATTTTTGCTGGAGACGGTTCTGCCTATGATATTGCTTTCGGAGGGATCGACCATATCCTTGCTTCCGGCGAGGATATAAATGTGATGATTTATGACACGGAGGTCTATTCCAATACCGGCGGCCAGTCTTCAAAGGCGACCCCCACAGGTTCAGTCGCCAAGTTTGCATTTTCGGGCAAAAAAACTGGAAAAAAAGATATGGGCGGCATGGCGATGACATACGGTTATGTTTATGTAGCCAGTGTTGCCATGGGAGCTAACAAACAGCAGCTTGTAAAAGCTTTGTCAGAAGCTGAAAGCTATGACGGCCCCTCATTGATAATGGCTTATTCTCCCTGCATCAACCATGGAATCAAGAAGGGAATGG
>CAZRLQ010000282.1:0-3360 GCA_964600725.1 uncultured Desulfobacterales bacterium | reverse complement strand
GTCACTTTAAGATAAAAAAACCGGGAAAAGACTAATCCGCAGATTACACAGATAAAAAAGACTGGCCGTTAATCTGTGCTAATCTGTGCAATCTGTGGATAGATTTTTTTTGCTAATGGCCGAAAATATGACCAACCCCAGATTTTATAATTTCCTAGAAAATAAAAAAGATCCACGGATTTTTGCATTGAAAATATCAGACTTTTTCTGATTTAATAACCTCTGCAGCCTCTTCTAATTTTCTGTTTATCTGTAACGTCATCTTTGCTGCTTCATTTAACAAGGTTCCTGTTTGAATCAGATCGTTTTTTTCGGCTTCTTTTGCCCATCTTCTGTATGTTTCAGCATGATCCAAATTATGTTTCAGCCAGTGTTCAAGTAGTTTGACCAATTTTTTATTAAATGATAAACTGTTTTTGGTTTCATGATGGTGGTGGTTGTTGTGATGAGTCATTAAATGCTCCTTTTTTTACAAAATTTAATAGTTAGTGTTCATCCATAAATTAGGATAGTTTGTTCAAGATCAAGGCGTGTTAAAATTTTAACCGAAGGAATACACCCACGTATTTTGAGGATTAAAATTTTAGCGCAGCGCAGATATCGGGCAAAATAGCCATTTATGGATGGGCACTAGTTAAAAGCTTAGCATGATTTTGGAGATTTAATCCAGGGCTTGTTTGAAAACCTTTTATTTTGTCGATCTTGGCGCCTTTCCGTGCGCGTGAACACTTTTTTGTATGGCTGGTACGAACAGGCAGGCGCGGACAGATCAGTCTTAAAATATAATTCCCGAAATATTTAATATATCCTCGCTGTTGCACTAAATAAAACTTTAACGCTATATTTTTGCTTTCCTTGACCTTGCAAAAAAAATTCTTGCTTCCGGACAGCCTTTTGAAACAATTTGCTGTTTCCAAGTGATTTAATATACAGGCATAGAAACAGATAGTCAACGCAACTCGCAGTTAGGGGCAGGGCAATTCATATAAAACATTCGATAGAAGGCTGTCCTAAAATGGTTATTTTCAGCAATCTCTGTGTCAGGTTCCTTGACCTTGCAAAAAAAATTTTCTCATTTTAGGACAGTCTCCTAGGGACATAAGTTTGATCGGATCATAACGGATTATTGTGGAGATTCTGTTTATTTATTAAGCATACATACCATACACTAATTGAACTTATGCTATCAGCACTTAGCTGTTCATTGCGAATTACCACACTAATCCGTGATGAACCCTTTAATCTTTGTTTCGCCCGCTATTATTTTTATTTTATAAACCATGATTAATACTTCATGAAAAATGTGGGTCAGCGTTTGCACTGCCAGTTAAATAAACCAGCCATGAGTAAAAAAAAGAAACACGGAAGCACTGTTTTCCTGATTCTGTCCGGATGTATCATGTTCGGAATCATAATGGGCGTACTTATAGCACTTGCATGGGATTTCCCCCAAATCCGCATGCTTGAAGAATATAAACCGCCTGCGATAACACGTATCTATTCAGCCGACTATGTGCTTTTAGGCGAGCTTTTCGTGGAAAGAAGAGATCCCGTACCTCTTAATGCTATCCCCATCTATATTAAAAAGGCGCTGATCGTCACTGAAGACAGAAATTTTTACAAACATAACGGGGTTGACTTGAAAGGAATTCTAAGAGCCATAATAAATGATATTCTGGCAGGAAAATTTGTTGAAGGCGCAAGCACAATCACCCAGCAGATTGCAAAAAACCTTTTTCTCACGCATAAAAAAACACTGCTTCGAAAAATAAAAGAGGCCTTTATCGCTTTTCAGTTGGAACGCCGTTATACAAAAGATGAGATATTACACCTTTATCTTAACCAGGTATATTTTGGCAGCGGTGCATATGGCGTTGAGTCGGCCGCTAAAATTTTTTTTGGAAAATCAGTAAATAACTTAAGTTTGGCTGAATGTGCATTGATTGCAGGAATGCCCAAATCGCCTTCCAGATACTCTCCTCTGATTAATATGAAACTTGCTGTCAAGCGCAGAAATATTATTTTAAAACAGATGCTGATAACGGGCATTATTTCTGAAACTGAATTCAGGTCAGCGGCAAATGAACCGGTTATCCTCGGAAATAAAGAAAATCAGGCAGTCAAAGCCCCCTATTTTGTGGAATATATAAAAAGATCCCTTGAAAATATATTAGGAGCATCTCTTTTGTATAAAGGAGGGCTGAATATTTATACGACCCTTTCGTTTAAACTCCAGAAAGCGGCTGATCAAGCAATTGCAGATGGACTTTCAGCTCTTGAAAAGAGGATGAAAAAAAATGGAATAATGAATCCGCAGCCTCAGGCAGCTCTTATCTCAATAGATGTTCAAACAGGAGGAATTCTTGCCATGACAGGCGGAAGAGATTATCATACAAGCTCATTTAACAGAGCAACCATGGCTCTAAGACAACCAGGTTCCGCGTTTAAGCCGATTCTTTATGCCCTTGCAATTGAAAAGGATTTTCCGCAAAACAAAATGATACTGGATGCGCCCGCTGTCTTTAAAGGTGTAAGCGATGGAAAAGACTGGCGTCCTGAAAATTTTTCCAAAAAATATAAAGGGGAAATAACGCTGCGAAAGGCCCTTGCCCTTTCTGAAAACATTCCTGCGGTCAGACTTATTGAAATGCTTGGGCCTTCTTCGGTAGCCGATTTTGGATACCGCCTCGGAATTGAATCTTCCCTGTCCCCAAACCTTTCCCTTGCCCTTGGAACATCAGAAGTTACTCTTATCAACCTGACTTCGGTTTACGCTGTATTTCCAAACAGGGGAGAAAAGATAAAACCCTTTGGCGTAATTGAAATTTTAGATCACAAAGGACGTATTGTCTGGCGGGCAAAACCGAAAAAGGCAATGGCGATGTCCCGGTCAGGTGCGGCAATAATGACAAATATGCTGGAAGGTGTCATTGAAGAGGGAACCGGCAAAAAAGCACTGGTCTTAAAACATCCTGTTGCTGGAAAGACAGGCACAACCAATGGATTTAAAGATGCTCTTTTCATCGGTTTTTCACCTTCGGTTGCAACAGGCGTATGGGTAGGGCAAGATGATTTTACCACCCTGGGTGAACGGGAAACAGGTGCAAAGTCCGCCCTTCCAATATGGATAGATTTCATGCACAAAGCGCTGGCAGACAGACCTTATCAGTATTTTGATATTCCGGATGATGTGGTTCAGGTGCTTATTGATCCTGTATCTGGTCTGTCCGCAGGTGAAGATTCAGTCGATGCTGTCACTGCAATGTTCAAAAAAGGGACCGAGCCCATACACATTTTCAAATAACACCTAAATCCTGCATTCAGTTTTCGCGAAATGATTATATCTGTCTCATGTTTCAG
>CAZRLQ010000281.1:0-3403 GCA_964600725.1 uncultured Desulfobacterales bacterium | reverse complement strand
TGAATTGGAGATAATGCCAAGATGATTTTTTCAAAAATATTTTCCATAAAAAATGTGGGAATATTTGTTATTATATTTATTTTCTGTCTGACAGATGCGGCTATTGCCGGTCAGGTTTCCTTATCACCATCTTTAGAAATTAAAGGAGAATATAATGATAATGTTCTTTTCTGGAGAACAGATGAAATTGATGATTTTATCACAACCATCACTCCGGCGTTAACATTGGTTTATAACACGGAACTATTTAATATCGATGCCGGGGCTATTATAGATTTTCTCCGTTATCACGACGAAAGAGATCTTGACGAGGAGAATCAGGAATATAATCTGGATACAAGCTGCCGTCTGACCGAAAGATTCACCCTTTCGGGTGATTTTTCTTATATTAAAGATACTACCCTCGATTCGGAACTTAACGAGACAGGCATTGTAAATGACAGGGATAACAGAAGACGTTATAATGCCGGCGGCAAAGTTGTATATAAGACTACTGAACGTTTAGATATAGGCTGCGATTATAAATATTGGAAAATCAATTATGATGATGAAGACTATGTCGACTACGACCGTCATACAGTCACTTTTCCATTTAATTACCATCTGCAAACCCAGCGCGATATTTTAACCATTCTGCCCGGATACTCATTCAGAGATTCGGACATAAGTGAAATCAGTGAATATAAGCTTTCCTTCGGCTGGTCACATATTTTCAGTGAGACCTTTAGTTTTAAAATATTTGCCGGAGGAAGATATTCAGATATCCGCTACAATGATAACAGGGATGACAGTGACAACTGGCGTGGCACTACAGATATTAATTTTCGAAATATCGGGGAAAAGAACAGAGCATCAATCGGCTACAAACATGATCTTGGAACCAATGCAAATGGAACAGATATCGATATACATAAAATTTACTGCCGTATAGACCAGATAGTTTTAAGGCGTTTTGGAATCGGCTTTGACGGCAAACTCTATTTTACCAGCGAAGAAGGCGATGAAGATGATGATGAGGATAGTACGTATTACACACTAACCCCTTCATTATTTTATAGAATTACAGAGCATCATACTTTACGGCTGGCTTACAGTTATTCCAGAGATGACGATAATGCACGCAGAAATGATCAGGTGAAGGAACGGCATAGAGTATGGCTGTCCTTGAATTTCAACTTTCCCCAGAGATGGTAATGAACCGTTATTCAGGATTATAATAAAGGAGATCGAGTTTAATGGAGTCTCAGATAGAGCTAAGAGATTTGAAAGATTTTTTTAGAAGACGCAAGAAGAGCTTATACTTTTCCTTTATCACTGTAATTCTGTTTTCTGGTATGATTGCATTTATTTTGCCTTCTATATATCTTTCCGAGTCAACTATACTGGTGGAGGGACAGCAGATCCCACGAGAGTTTGTTAAGTCCACTATTACAAATTATATTGGAGAGCGGCTGAAAATCATCAGTCAAAAAGTTTTGAGCCGCTCTAATCTGATGGATATAATCAAAAATTTTAATCTCTATTCAAATCTGAAAGATAAGTATACCACCGAACAGATTCTGAAAAAGATGAAAAAGGACATAAAGCTGGAAACTATTGATGCCCCCATTCGGGATAAAAGAACCGGCCGGCGGTCTTCTGCAACAATCGCTTTCAAGCTCTCCTTTCAAGGCAGTGATCCGGCCGTGGTTCAGAAAATTACCAATGTATTAGCTTCTCTTTACATCCAGGAGGATATTAAAAATAGAGAAAAACTCGCTTTGGTCACAACGGACTTTTTGGAAAAAGAATTAAAGGAACTGGAAAAACAGATTCTTTTTCTTGAAAATAAAATCAGTCAATTCAAGAAAGAACATATCGGAGTACTTCCTGGAAGCACCAATGTCAATATGCAGGCTATTTCCAGACTGGAAAGGGATATTGACAGAATTAATACGGACTTGCGAAACCAGAAAGAGAGAAAGAATTTTCTCAAGGGTCAAATCGCTTCAGTTGAACCACTTCTCCCAGTCATGACTGACGAAGGCAAGATGGCGACAAATCCCAAAACCCGTTTGAAACGGCTTCGTTTAAAACTACTTACTCTTCAATCCACGCTGACCCCAAATCATCCTGATGTAAAAAAGCTGAAAAAAGTAATCAAAGAGTTAGAGGTCCAGGTAGGAACAACAGATGATTCTGTTGCCAAAATAAAGAAACTGAAGGATCTGAAAGGTGAGTTAGCGGTTTTGAGCGGTAAACTGGGGCAAAAACATCCTGATACAATCAGGCTGACCAGGGAGATAGAGACTCTTTCCGCTGAAGTGGATAAATTGTTCACACAGAAGAGATTAACTGATATTTCTGAAGACAAGCCGGACAACCCTACCTATATCTATCTTATGACGCAGATTACCTCAACTGATATCGCTATCAAGAGCTTGATGATAGAAAAAAGCAGAATTCAGAATAAATTGAAAGATTACCAGAGGAAAATCGAAAATGCTCCGATTGTCGAAAGAGAATATAATGATCTGACACGGGATTATGAAACAGCTAAGGGCAAATATAAAGATATCAACAATAAACTTATGGAGGCAAGAATTGCCCGTGGAATGGAAGTTTCCCAGAGGGGGGAACGATTTACCATAATAGAGCCCGCTTATCTTCCCCAAAAACCATACAAACCCAATCGAATGGCCATTATGCTTTTGGGATTTGTGCTGGCAGCGGCCGTAAGTTTAGGCTTTGCCGCGACCCGTGAAGCTTTGGACCATACTGTCAGGACTGCGGATCACCTTAATAAAATTACAGGATTACCTGTTTTCTCGGTAATTCCCTTAATGGAAACCGATAGCGAAAAAAGGATAAGAATAATCAAGAGAGTATCCTTTATCTTGATATTGATTGTTATTCTTGCAACGGCACTGGTTCTTGTCGACAGGCTTGTAATGCCGCTGGATATCTTATGGCTGAATATTTATCGCAGGCTGCTGTAATGGCGATAAGGAAAAAAAAGAAGCTCTTTACTCGATGTTCAAGTTTTTTGAGCTATTCAAAAATCCTCTTTATATAACCTATTGAGTTTATTAGCCTGATGTATTTGAAAAAAGCTTTTTTGTATTCTAATAAATTCAGTAACTTATAAAAAAAGTTGATCATCGAGCTATAGGAAATCCCGTCTTTTAGTAAAACTTATTCAGGTTAGAGACTATCAGTTTGCAATTTATTGTCGGGATGAGATGAACGCAGATCAGGAAGCCCTGTAAGGGACAGGAAAAAAATAAGCCTAAATTAAGCAATATAGGAATTTTCATTTGTCATAGGATTATTGTATTATCGTCACAATGCAGAGGCGAAAACAATATAATTGCAGCCTGAAAGTACACCCGAAGGGCGCTGTTCATTTATCAATTTTGTAAGC
>CAZRLQ010000280.1:0-3404 GCA_964600725.1 uncultured Desulfobacterales bacterium | reverse complement strand
TCAAAAAAGCGCTAAGCGGCGAGAACCTGAACTCCCGCAATAATCTTTCAAATCTCGGCTTTGTGCGGGAAAGATTTACATATGTTCTGAATCTTGAAACAGGGGAAATTTTTTTTATTACCGGTATATCGGGATCAAGCTCCCATGGATGGAGGTAAAACATGAAAGGTTCTTTCTCCTTGTTAATATGTCTAAGACTGTTACGGGTAATAAAATAAGGCAGAAGTCGAAAATAGCCGCCGCCTGAACATGGAAAATTGTAATTGAAAAGTTTAACCGTACTTACAGGAAACTCGCGGAGAAATCGTAATCCCTGTTTTTCGGCTTCAGATTCATGATGCAGCAGGATTTCCGGTTTATCTCCGTTCAGATTCCAGATAAACGGAAAGCGGGGGGCAGAAGGTATGCCGTAATAATCATGTTTTATCGGAAAGATGCTTGAATCATATTTATAACCCGCATCAGCAAGAATATTTAAAGCCCACAGGGAGTTTTCGGTTATCGAATATGTCGGAGCCCTGTAGCCCAGGATTTCACTGCCCGTCAAATCCTCAAGAATCTTTTTTGAAGTTGCGACATCCTTTTGAAATTCTTCGGGTTTCTGATGGTAAATAACCTGGTGGCCATAGCCGTGGGATGCGACCTCATGTCCCCGGCTGTGAATCTCCTTTACCAACAACGGATACCGTTCGGCTACCCATCCCAAAATAAAGAATGTTGCCCGCCGATTGGTGTGGCTTGTGCAATCATGATTCAGTGCCGCAGATTGTGAGCCTGTTTTATCTAAAAGATCGAGGATCCAATGAGTATTCTTTTCAACCCGACATTCAAAAGACTCCCACCTGGCCGGACGAATAGCTTCAGACAATGCGTGAACATGGAAATAATCTTCCACATCTATTGTTAAAAAATTATCGATTTTGTTAATTGAATCCATATAATAAGGTAATGCACTGATATTACATATAAATAATGTTAACTGAAATCACGTAAAAATATCTAAAAAACACCTATCGGCCTTAGAAAAACACCAAGCACCCCGATAATAGAAATACTTATAGCAATAGTGAACATACGCAATGTAAAAGCTCGTTGTTTCTCGTCTCTATGTTCCAACTTATCGCCCAGCCTGTTAATGGCTGTAATCATCTGCTCAAAACGCTTATCTACTTTTTCAAACCGCTTGTCTATGTCCTCTTTTATAGAATCAAAACGCTTATCTACATTATCCCCAAGATTCTTGAGATCGCTTTTCAAACCATCCAGTTGATCCTGCATGTGATCAAAACGCACCTCAAAATATTTGGATGCAGGAATAATGTTCGCTACTAAAACATCCATTGTTTTTTTATCTAAAATCAAGCTATCTTCTTTTTTCTCTTCAACCATAACAACCCTGCATCCTTAAAAAAGCCTGTTTGTAAACAGCTCCTTTTACCTGATCCTGACGTTCGGCTCAAAATTTTTTCGATCTGGAAGGTTATTGCTTTTAAAGCATTAACTCGCGGCCATCTTTTTGTCATTGCCTTGCGAGGCAAAGAGACAATAACAACAACAAAATAATATCGACGCCCCTGCCTGCTGCAGACAGGCTTCAGCAAGCTGCAAAAAGTAGTCTGCAATCTTAACGTTTCTCGCTTTTTCGTTCCCACCCAAAGAGCATGAAAACCAGGCGAAAAGCAGCATCCCTGCCTGCGGCAGGCAGGTAAAAGTGTGAACTGACAAATGAAGGATGCCATAATATCTATGCATCATTCAACCGTCATTATATCTCGATTTGCCTCCCAGGTTTTTATACCGATGCCGCGAACCTTCATAATATCTCCGGGCTTTTCAAACTTGCCATATTTCTTCCTGTATTCTATAATCCTTTTAGCATATACAGGCCCAATCCTCTTCAACTTCATAAGCTTTTCAACTGATGCGGTATTAATATTGATTTTCCCGTCTTCCACGGCTAATACACCAGATACCGGCGAAAGAGTTATTAAAAGAGTACACAACCCTAAAATAAATATTTTTTTCACTTTCAACATCTTTTTCTCCTCGATATAGAAGTCATTGAAAACAAAGGATTAATAAACTACGCGAAACGGACGCGACAAGGAGAGAGTAACGCTGAGAAAAACCCTGTTTTCCCTGGAATCGTTTTCATTTTCAGTTGAATCAATAACGCTGTATGAATAATCCAATCTTAAAGCCACCCATCTTTCGGGTTGAAATGTAAGCCCTGCTCCTAAATTCCTGGTTCTGTCCTTTCGATCATCTTCAGTATTTACATACTTATCTCTTCTATAGGAACCGTAGATATTACCTCTGAGCTGCCTGGTAAAACCGTATTCACTCCTGCACCCTGCCTGCTGATATATTGTAAAGCCAAGATTTTCAGCACCAAACTCGGCAGAATCATAACCGGTGGAGCCGGTCAGATTTATTGATCCACGCCTGAATGTCCAGGTTTTCCCCAAGACACCATTTATGCTTAAGCCTGTTTCATCTTCACTCACCTCCCTGTCCTGGATAAAATAACCTAAACTTAGAGAAAGGTGAGCATCTTCAGAAAAAACATAATCTATTCCAACAGAAGAATCATAAACCTGGTAATCTTCATCATCCCCCTTATAATCAAAATAAGTATGGGCATATTGAACAAACCCGTCAAAATTCCTGCTAAAACTCCGGGTCAGTCTGATACTTCCCTGCCATTCATCAGTATCATCTGAATCACCTGAAAAAAGTCCACGCGTATAGGAGACATTTGTATCGATGCCGATGTGCGGTGTAAACCGATAAGCAATGCCTGTTGAGAGTGTATGCCTGTCGTTATCCTCTTCTTCCGGATCTTCATTTCTTAAAATACCGTATAAGTATCCAAGATAGACTGAATCATCTGCTCCAAACTGATGGGACAACGTCAAGCCGGCAGCATTTGTATAGTATGGTTCTCTGCCTTTTCTGACTGTTCTGTCCGCTTCGATGAGAGGCTCTTCATCACCATCTCCGTCGACGATATCTTCGCCCATGCCATCAGGATCTTCCGTCCTCATAAATGAGTCACGAAACTCCAGCCGCGTGTTTCTTGCAATCTCTTTCCAACCGGTTAATGCAACATTATGGCGCCAGGTATTGTACTCAGTATATTTATCATAAAAGACAGCCCCCGGAGCGTAAGAAAGTTCAGCGCCGCCGTATTTCCCTGACAGCTCCGCTGAAAATCGAGGAGAAATAGTGGTGATAAGATCATCTTTTTCATTACTTTCGGAATTAAAAAGGTTGTCAGTATACTCCTCACTTACCGTAATCTGAGGTGTAAATGTAAACTGATATCCTAAAGCATTTACTGTTTCAAATATAGAGACAAAAATTATTATTAAACAAAAGATTCCGAATCTCATGGAAAGTAT
>CAZRLQ010000279.1:0-3408 GCA_964600725.1 uncultured Desulfobacterales bacterium | reverse complement strand
CGGTTTTTGCGGAATATAATGGCGGAATTCCTTTGATTCTGATTCATCAATAGGGAGAATGTTAATTATCCCTACAACGACATTTATTGTTTTATATACAATATATTGTGTCAAAGTTAATTAAATCAGACCATGCAGGAGAAAATCGAGCTTTTATCAGACACTCAAACTTCTCTCAATCAACTGGAAAAAGGAGCAGGAATAAGCCATAGAGATGCAAAAAAGAAATTATTAAAGCGAATTCCAAAATGAGAATAATCTGGTCTCCTCTTGCTGTCGATAGAGCATCGGAAATAGCAGATTATATTACCCAAGACAAACCATCATCGGCAGAAAAATGGATTAATACAAGTATTTTCTAAAGTTGAGCAGCTAAAATCGTCTCCCGAAATCGGCCGGATTGTACCCGAAATTAGCGATAGTCAATTTAGAGAACTAATTTACGGCAATTACCGCATCGTTTATCGTATCGAAACCAAACAAATGTCCATCCTAACAATTCGACATGGCAGACAAATATTGCCAATAAATAAAATTAAGGCATAATAATCCGCTTTATTGAATGTTCTTTATGAGAAGTTCGGGCTATTCCCAGACATGAGCTAAATCCATATGACAGCCGTAATTTACACCTCGGCGGAAGTCATACCGCCTTCTGAATATTTCCGATCTCACTTGAAAAGAAACGTTCACCTCATCATCTGTGACGGTGATTAATTGCAAAGCCTCTTTTAACGGATTTCAGGTCAGGATTTCGTAATTAAACTTGATAAAGCATAAATGGGATGATAAGTGGTTATTGCTTTCGCGAGATTTTACAAAATATGAGATCATTGAAAAATGCTCAAGCGAACGCCTTTTTCCTGTTGATTTGGCTGAAAGACTGTTTGAAAGTCTTCAATCTTGTTTAAAAATCAAGGAAAACGAAGATATAGCTTTATCTATTCACATTTCACATTATACAACCGTGTAAACAAACTTCCGTATCTTGAGGATAGCGATAAAGATTTACCTTATAAAAAATTGACTGGTTGAGTAGAAACAAATAAAGGAGAACAAGTAATGAACAGCTTGCTTGAACTCATAAATTTCGGTCAAAGCTATTGGCTGGATAATTTGAGTCGCGATATAATAAAAAATGGTAAATTACGTCAAAAAGTTAAAGAACAGGGATTAAGAGGGGTCACCTCCAATCCAAGTATTTTTAATAAAGCAATAACTAATAGCTCTGAATATGATGAACAAATAAAAACTTTGTCAAAAGATGGAAAATCCGTATCTGAAATTTACGAACATCTTGTCGTAAAAGATGTGCAAGATGCTTGTGATATTCTTCAATCCGTGTATGAAGATTCAGATGGAGCTGATGGTTTTGTCAGCCTTGAAGTTTCCCCCTATTTGGCTCGCCACACCAAACAGACAATGGTGGAAGCGAGAAGACTGTTTCAGGCAGTCAATCGGCCAAATTGTTTGATAAAGATTCCCGGAACAATTGAGGGTATTCCCGCCATTGAGCAGATGCTCTACGAAGGTGTCAATGTAAATATCACGCTTTTATTCTCAATTGAAAGATATGAAGCGGTAGCCGAGGCTTATATAAGAGCTCTTGAACGCAGATTAAATGAAGGCAGGGATATTGAAAAGATCGCATCGGTTGCCAGTTTTTTTGTAAGCCGCATTGACACTCTGGTTGATCAGCTGTTAGGCCATCGCATGATACCTGGAGAGGATCCATCGAATTTTGAAATTCCCAGCCAACTGCTTGGTAAAATAGCCGTTGCCAGTGGCAAGATAGCCTATCAAAGTTTCAAAAAAATATTCAATGGAAAGCGCTGGCAGAAATTACTTGAAAATAATGCGCATGTTCAAAGACTATTATGGGCCAGCACCAGCACAAAAAATCCGGAATACAAAGACGTTATTTATGTGGAACCATTCATTGGACCGAATACCGTAAACACCATGCCGGAAGACACTATATCAGCTTTTGCAGACCATGGGAAAATTATTGAGAATTCAGTTGAGGCGAATTTGGACGAAGCGTATCGAAACTTACAGCTGCTGGAAAAAGTCGGTATAGCGTTAACTCGAGTAACTCAACAATTAGAGGACGAAGGTATTCAAAAATTCATTGACCCTTTTGCCGCTCTGATGAAAAACTTGGCCGATAAGCATCTTCTTGGGATCCCTGTGTGACAGGGTTTTGAACCTCACTGTATATTTTTTGCTTTTTTGTATTATTTTGAGCGCTTAAGTAATGAATGTGTAACTTCTCAAAAAGTCAGGGCAATGATAGGAATATCCCCCTCAATCCCCCTTTTTCAAAGGGAGAAGCATACAGGCGCCTGAACTTATTGAGAAATTACATGAGTGTTGAGAAAGATGAAACGAGTCTATTATTATCCTGGCTTCATAAAGCGAAGTCTCAACACCATATAATGAGACCTTTGCAACAGGTCTATAAAAAGGCTAAAAACTGTGAACAAAGGTCTCCCCGAACGAGTTGCCTCGCACCGGCGCTATATTCTATCTGAAATTGGGCAAAAGGAGTTATCCTTGGACAGGCTTTTCCATATCGGACGCTGGAAGTTGTTGGTTAGCCTTTTCACTGTAAACGGAAAGCAGAAAAATCGTGGCAAAAGGCTGGGTAAATAGAGATCCGATCAACACCGAGCCGCCGATGGCAATGATTCCTGTATACAAAATTACAACAATAATATGTTCAACTATTTGGCCTTTAATTGACATGTAATAGCTTTCCCTGATTGCCTCAATTAAACCCAATTTTTTGTCCGTCATGAGAGGAAGCATGTAGATGCACGTGAACAATATGATCAGGGAGATAATGATTCCAGGCAGCACAAGAAGCCTGAACCCGATCATTATTGCAAAAAAGACTACGATTCCAAATAGTAATAATGGCAGGAACAGGTTCATCTGTGAAAAAATGTCTTGAATCTTTGGTTCACGATTATCTCTTAACATTAAAAGGATAGATTGCATGTATCCTGCCATTGTAACAGGAGCCAGGATACCTAATGTTATAAAACTTGTAATTATCATTACAAGAGTCATCAATATTAGAGGAACAATGTTTTTAAGAGTCAACTTCCATGCTGTTTCCACATGCTTTAAAAAATCCATTGTTAACCATTCCTTTTTTTATGTTTCCAATTATTATATTTCCGGGTTACTATCCTTTTTTGCCGTCTCCGCGCAACTCTTATTTAATAAGTTACCATACAATGCAGCTTCAGTAAAGTAATTATTCTTCAGGGAAACGATAAAGTCGCAGTTTTAGGCGGACAAAAGAGATGAACCTGATTTTTTCAGATTCGGTTTCGTTTTTTCATTTGTTTGGGCTTTAAGAAGTGCGAATTTGGCAGGCAAAAAGCAAACGAAAAAGAT
>CAZRLQ010000278.1:0-3434 GCA_964600725.1 uncultured Desulfobacterales bacterium | reverse complement strand
GCGTTTGATGCCCTGCATCTTAGGCAAAAGCAGCGCTTGCAGAATTTAGATATTACTAAATAGTGAAAGGTAAAAAAATGGACAAATCAGTACAAAGATCAAATCAGACAGAAGGCGGTTTTGAGAATATTCTGCCGGAGATTTTGGACGGGGAACAAGAGACGCTGACCAGGGAAGGTAAATATCTGACATTTTCCCTGGGCAATGAAGAATACGGCATATACATACTAAAGATAAAGGAAATTATGGGCATGATGCCGATTACTTCTGTGCCGCAAACACCAGATTTTGTGAAGGGGGTGATAAACCTTAGAGGGAAAGTAATACCGGTTGTTGATTTAAGGCTGAAATTCGGTATGGAGCCCGTTGAATATACTGACCGGACATGTATTGTTGTTGTTGAGATCTCCGATAAAAATACCAATATATTAATCGGATGCGTGGTTGATTCGGTCTCGGAAGTTTTAAGCATCAAAGAAGATGATATCGAGGATACACCTGAATTTGGGAGCAGGGTGGATACGGATTATCTGCTGGGAATGGCCAAGCTGAATCATGGTGTCAAGATACTTCTCGATATTGGCAAGGTTCTTAGCGCAGATGAAGTGAAGCTGGTAAAAAAGATGAATTAAGGCGCTTTTTGCCGATCTATAAATAAGATGTTCGGCACTGCAAAGATATATCCAGGACGCTTTAAAGTTTAGCGCGGGAATTGATGCGGCAAAACTATTTATTTTAAAAAATCTTTTCACCCTATTTTAACAAAAGGAAATTTAATTATGTCTTACCTTTATAATTTGAAACTAAAAACAAAATTTACGGGCGTAACTGTTATGCTGATAATAGCTGCTACGGCTGCATTATGGGGAATGATGGAAATTGCAAAGACCACTCATTTGCAAAGAATTGAAAGAGACCACATTGAATTTTCCACCATCCTTAAATTTAAAGGAGATGACTATATACGATCCTTAAAAAGTTCCGGCAATATTGCAGCCGGCCCTTCAATAAAGGCTGAAAAGCTTTTAAATGCACGTTCGGAAATCAACTTGGAGATGGGAATATACCAGTTGTTAGAGGAAACTTTAAAGCAGCCGAAAGCTGTTTTCAGTGATACAAATTTTTTGGAAAAAATATTGTTCAGGTGGTTTGGCTTTGGCGGAGCATTTGATTGCGCAGCCAAAGATATCAAGGATTGTGACCAGGTAAAAGAGGCATTGGATCGGTTCGGGAAAAAAAGGATTGACCTGAAGGAATTTGAAGAAAAGTTTAATCATTATGTTGACGAGATTAGAAAAAACGGCCAGGAGTTTGCGCCGATTGTCTATAATGCCGGTATTTTTACACGAAACCTGATGGTGACCTTATCATCGATATTATCTCTGCTTACCGTCGTATCTCTTTTTATCCTTGCAGG
This sequence comes from uncultured Desulfobacterales bacterium, assembly GCA_964600725.1. GTDB lineage: Bacteria > Desulfobacterota > Desulfobacteria > Desulfobacterales > CAZRLQ01 > CAZRLQ01. The sequence continues at coordinate 2,017 of CAZRLQ010000278.1, read as the reverse complement.
GATGATAGTCAAGCCTGTTCTTGAAGCCACTGATCTGGCAGGAGAAATTTCAGAAGGCGACTTAAGCCGGCGGCTGAACATTGTGCAAAAAGATGAGATCGGAATCTTAGGTTCCGCCCTGAACCAGATATGCGAGAAGATGGGAAGCAGTATCGGACAGGTTGCCATGGCATCACAACAATTAGCTGAAGGCTCTTCCCAGCAGGCTGCATCCATTGAAGAGACATCTTCATCCCTTGAAGAGATGGCATCCATGACCAAGCAGAATGCCGAGTATTCAGCCCAGGCAAACTCTCTGATGAAAGAAACCAACAATGTGGTTAAAAAGGCTGACGAATCTATGGTCAGACTGACAGGATCGATGCAGGCGATTTCAGCCGCAAGCCAAGAGACACAAAAAGTTGTTAAAACAATTGATGAGATCGCCTTTCAGACCAATCTGCTTGCATTGAATGCGGCTGTTGAGGCTGCCCGTGCAGGGGAAGCAGGCGCCGGATTTGCAGTGGTTGCCGAGGAGGTGAGGAATCTCGCCCTGCGCAGTGCGGAATCAGCCAAGAACACGGCTGTCTTGATTGAAGATACGGTTAAAAAAATTAAGGAGGGCTCTGATCTGGTAACAGAAACAAATGATGATTTTTCCAATGTTGCTTCAAGTTCTGAGAAAGTGGGCGGTTTGATCAACGAGATTGCCGCGGCTTCTGAAGAACAGGCCAAGGGAATTGATCAGGTAAATATAGCTGTAGCTGAAATGGACAAGGTAATCCAGCAGAATGCAGCCAATGCAGAAGAGCTGGCTGCTACTTCGGAACAGTTTAAAATAAGAAAAGATTCTCATGTGAAATCAGAAAAAACAGCTCAAAATAGAGTTGGAAGAGGAATTGCCCGGGCAAAAGCAAAACCGCAGCAGATAGATCCGCAGCAGATGATCCCCTTTGATGACGAAGAGAGCTTTCAGGATTTTTAACCTGTCTGATTCAATCCCCCTTTGAAAAAGGGGGAAGCAAATAGGTGCCGAACTTATTGAGAGGTTACTAATATCTGACATGCATTAAAAACAGGCCGTGGGGAGGTGCTGTTTTACCAGCTGAAGAGCGATTCCTGGAAAGATGTATCCCTTTGAAATCTTCCGGCGTTATCTTACCTGTTCCAACATCAACAAGGGTACCGACAATATTGCGCACCATATATCTCAAAAAACCATCTGCAGTCACTTCAAAAATCAGAAAATCAGTATTCTTCTTAAAAATATCTGCTTTTATAACCGATCGAACGGTATTTGATCTTGGACTGCCGGTGCCTTCAAATGCCTTGAAATCATGAGTTCCGATGATATGCTGCAGCGCACGGCGCATGGGATCAAGTTTGAGCTCTTTTCTGATGAACCATGCATACTGACTGCCGATAGCTGCCGGCATCTTTCTGTTTAATATCCTGTATCGGTAAGTTTTGCTGAATGCATCATATCTGGCATGAAATCTTTCATCAATAAGCCGGCAATCTCTGATTACAATATCCTTTTGGATAAGGCTGTTGATCCCTTTCAGGAAAGCTTCCGGAACAATTTTTGTGCCGCAGTGAAAATTTGCAACCTGGCCGACTGCATGAACACCGGCATCTGTCCTGCCGGAACCGGTTAGAACGACTCTTTTTTTTGTCATGATTTTCAGCGCTTTTTCTATTTCGCCCTGAATGGTGCGTCTGTCCTTCTGCCGCTGCCAGCCATGATACAGGGTGCCGTCGTATTCTATGGTCAGCCTGAAGTTTTTGAGCATAATCAAAATTAAACTGTTTTTTGTTAATTCCTTAAATGCTTGAGTTTTCGAAAAAACTATGATGCTTATCAATAGATAATAGCATGGGCAGCCCCCTGTGGATGCCCCCGCAGGCACCAGAAATTTTTTGTGTTTTTTGGGCATTTTATAGTTGGAGAAGTTATTTCGTCCTCATTCCTGATCTCAAAACTCAAAACTCGATACTAAAGATTGGGTTAAGCAATTATAATGCCAAACACTAAAAC
>CAZRLQ010000277.1:0-3440 GCA_964600725.1 uncultured Desulfobacterales bacterium | reverse complement strand
GTTACACTTTTAACGGTTTTAGCTTTCTCGTTCCCATGCTAAAAGCAACGTTCCTGCCCGCAACAGACAGTGTAAACTGACAAATGAAGGATGCCGAAAAACAAGTTATTATTCCTTAATTCTTTGCTCTTAACCCTTTGCCATCGGTCTTCAACTTAATTTTTTATATAATGAACCGGTTAAATTTAAAAAAAATAACGATTAAAGAAGCTTCCAGCCAGGATAGTGACCGATGGAACAGATTTGTTGAGAAAAATCCCGATTCAGGGCCGTATCATCTATGGGGATGGAGCCAGGCCATAACCGAGGCATATAAACATAAAATCTACCATCTGATAGCCGAAGATAATGAATCGAAAACCATAGCAGGCATACTTCCGCTTCTGTATATTAAGATTCCATTTATAAAAAGAGAGCTGGTTTCGATGCCCTTTTGTGATTATGGCGGCCCATTGGCTGATACTCAGGAATCAGCCGAAGCCTTGTGTCGAAAGAGCATTGAAGTTGCAGACTCTCTGAAAGCAAGGCTTGAAATAAGATGCAGCCGGCCGCTTTCTGACCCAACTGATTTTGCACTTTATTCAGGCAAGGTAAGGCTGTTGTTGGAATTACCAATGGATTCGCTGACTCTTTTTAAAAATTTTAAATCAAAGTTGAGAAGTCAAATCAAAAAACCACTTAAGGAGGGCCTTTTTGCAAAAAAAGGCCGGGGTGAATTATTGCATGATTTTTATTCTGTTTTTTGCGTGAATATGAGAGACCTTGGTTCACCGGTTCATTCTTTCATCTGGTTCAGAAAGCTGCTGTCAAATTTAAAAGAGAAAGTTAGAATTGGAGTGGTCTATAAAGAGAAAATACCCGTTGCCGGAGGTATTATCCTGCTTCACAATAAAACGGTTTCTATTCCCTGGGCATCGTCATTGCGCGAATATAGCCGTTTGAGTCCAAATATGCTGCTATACTGGTCTTTCCTGGAGTTTGCATCCGATAATGGATACAGGTTTTTTGATTTTGGAAGGTCAAATCCCGGAAGCGGGACGTTTAAGTTCAAGAGACAGTGGGGAGCGGAGCCCATGACCCTCTGCTGGTATAATCCGGTTGTTTCCGGAACAGATCATGCAGGGTTGCATAATATAAGAGCAAAGGCCGAAAACTTTTGGAGCTGTTTACCTTTATCAGTATCAAACTGTATGGGTCCCAAATTAAGAAAGTATATCTCGCTTTAATCGTCGATTATCAATTTTATAGATCGTTGAAATTCCTCTATTAATCATTCAAAATTCGGCATCCTTCATAAATGCTCAAAAGCAGTTTACACTTTACACTTTTAACGGTTTTTTGCTTTCTCATTCCCGCGCTCTTTGTGTGGGAATGCATACCATATGGGTTCCCGCGCAAAGAGTATGGGAACCAGACGAAAAGCAGCATCCCTGCCTGCTGCAGGCAGGTAAAAGTGTAAACCAAGTTTGAAGGATGTCCAAAATTCATCATTTTCATATAAATGGACATTTCAATTATAATTTTAACCTGGAATTCGGAAAAATATATTAAAATATGTATAGATAGTATTATTGGTGACCTGGAAGCAGACAGTTATTCATATGAAATTTTCATTATAGACAACGGGTCAAAGGACAAGACCCTTTCATATATTCGTAAATTAAAGATACAATATGGAAATGTAATAAAGCCTCTTTTTCTGGATCGCAATTACGGAACAACGTATCCTCGCAACCTGGGATTGAAAAAAGCAAAAGGCAAATTTATCGTTATAATGGATTCTGATATTGAGTTTTCCAGGATTGGTGGAACCATTGGATATCTGGCTGATATTCTTGATCAGGACGAAAGGATCGGTCTTGCCGCTCCAGGATTGTTCTATACGCACGGCGGTTTGCAAAAATCTACAGATGATTTTCCAACGGTTTTTACAAAAACCCTTAGATATTTTTTCCTGAAAATTATTGAGAAAAAACAGAAATTCTTGCCCAAAATAAAATATTTTCGGGAAACAGATTACGCTATTTCAGCTTTGTGGATATTGAAACGGAAGATTTTAGAAGAAGTGGGGCTGTTGGATGAAAATATATTTTACGCCCCTGAAGACGTTGATTATTGTTTGAGGGTGTGGAAAGCTGGTTATAAAGTTGTATATGTACCTGATGTCTCATGCATACATCATGCCCAGGAAATCTCCCGGGGCATGAAAATCAATAAAGCTGCTTATCAGCATATTCTGGGGCTGATTTACTATTTCAGAAAACATAGATACTTGTTCAAAAAACCAAAAGGTGCAGGCGCATGTTCCGAAGATCGCAGAATCGATCAGCTATAAATCTTTTTGATGAGTAGATTGCCCGTCAACTTTAGATGGCGCAAATTTTAATCCGCAAAGAAATATCAAACACGGCTGACTCAGCATGCATAAAGAAATATTTGCAAAGATAACCAACTATTTTAGCCTGCGGCAAGAGGTTGTGGCGGTCTATATTTTTGGATCATACGCTGCCGGAAAAGAGCGTTTGCTTAGCGATATCGATATTGCTTTACTCATTGATCCTGAAAAAGCAGGAGAACTGAATAAACTACAAATCAGGTATCTTGTCAGTCTCTCCAAAGAGACAAGAAAGGATATTGACATTGTGATCATGAATACAGCCGGCGAAGAACTATTGAAACAGATTTATGAAAATGGAAACTGTATCCTGGTAAACAATGCTGATAAGTTGACGGTTTTCAATATGGTTTCTTTTTCAAAAATAGCTGATTTTGCCTATTATAAAAACAGAATGCAAGCCGGCGTAATAAGGTCGATTGTAGGGGAACCATCGATTGGTTAACGTGGATATCATTATCTCAAAGGCCGCTGCAGTAAAACGTCATCTTTCCCGTATAGCAAGTAAAGCCGATACTGATTTACAGACATTTGCCGCAAATCTCGATTTGCAGGAGAGTATTTTATTTAATCTGCAGATGAGCATCCAAAACTGTATTGATATTGCCGCGCATATCATAAGTGACGAAAGTTTGGGAATTGCGGGCAGTAATAACGAGATGTTTTATATTCTGGAAGAAAATGGTTACATCAGTCAGGATATCACCGAAAAAATGGTCAAGTCGATAGGGTTTCGAAATCTCATTGTTCACGAGTATGTTAAACTTGATTTGAAACAGGTATTTCAAGTGGCGAAAACTGATATAAGTGATTTATATGACTTTTTAAAGGCGATTTTTGCCAAGGTAAATATTTCATTGTCAGACATAAAAAAATAAAATAAACAAGGAGCCCGCCTTTCGCTAATTTTCAGAGGTATGATTTGGCATTCTTCATAAATGCTCAAAAGTGTAAACCAGGTTTGAAGGATGGCTAAAAGACTATCGTAAAATGTTACCTAAAACCTGCATAAACTATTTTCAAAAAGAAAATTATGCTTTTAATA
>CAZRLQ010000276.1:0-3452 GCA_964600725.1 uncultured Desulfobacterales bacterium | reverse complement strand
CCTAAATCCTGCAAGCGCCGGGTTTGCCGAAGACCTGCCTGCGGCAGGCAGGTGCGGAGCGGCAGGTACGCAGACGCACTGCGATACTTCAAGTCCCTGCCGACACCGCAGATTCAGTAAAACCGGCGCTCCCGGAGGGTAAACTATTTTCAAAAACCGCAGCCTTTATGGCCGCATCAAACCGATGCGTGTTATGCAAGTACAACATTTCTATAATTCGTTGATATTAAAAGCATAATTTTTTTTGAAAATAGTTTATGCTGGTTTTAGGTTCCATATAAAACCTTCAGGTTGCATAACCGCTTGAAATTATAAAACCAGGGTTTTTCGAGCACCAAAAGGCAGTGCCGCAGAACATATCTTCTCCTTTCAGCCAACAATAAAGGATGTCCAGATATCCTTTACTCTTTTTTGAAGGACATGAAATTTGTCTTTTGGCACAATGGCCGGTTTTTCCTGCAGGGAAAGTCTGTGAGCAGATAATCTGTATGTCAAATAGGTTTCTTTTAAAAAGAGAGCAGTATCATTTTCAAGAATATTTTTCTCAGCCAGTGTTTGAAGAAGACGAACATTGTCCGTCCATTTCAGAAGTTCATTATATTCATGTGATTTTAAAAGTACAAGGTATTGAACGAGAAATTCAATATCAACCATTCCACCTGGATCCTGTTTTATATCAAAAATTTCTGACTTATGGCTTGAGAGCTCTTTCCGCATCTTTTCCCGCATGTCGCCGACTTCTTTTTGCAGGTTATCTTTCTTGCGGGACCTTGCAAGAACCTTTTTTCGGATCTGCTCAAACCGTCTTGCCAGGTAATTATCTCCACTGATGACCCTGGCCCTGATAATGGCCTGATGTTCCCATGTCCATGCCTTTTTAGTCTGATAATCCTCAAAGGAATCTATATGGGAAACCAGAAGACCGGAACTGCCGCTTGGGCGCAGCCTTGTATCTGTTTCATACAATGTTCCGGCAGGGGTATGCGTCGTTAAAATATGAATAACCCTTTGACCCAGACGGGAATAAAAATGGGCATTATCTATCGGCCGGTCAACCCCTTTTGTCAATCCTTTTGAGCCTGAATGAAGAAAGACCAGGTCAAGATCCGATCCATACCCGAGTTCAATTCCGCCAAGCTTTCCATAAGCGATAACAGCAAAACCTCTGTCATTTCTATCTCCCTTTGAAGCAAATGACGGCTCGCCATGTTTTTCAACCAAATGGTTCCAGGCTAATTCAAGAACTTGATTTATAACTGTTTCAGCAATATCTGTTAAATGATCACTGACTTTCATCAACGGAATTGAACCGCACACATCTGCTGCAGCAACACGCAAGATATTGACCTGCTTGAAAATACAGAGTTCCTCCATCTGATATTCAAGATCCTGCTGAGGGAGGTTCTTAATTCTTTGAACCAGCTCTCTTTCAATATCCTTTTTTAGAGGCGGTGCATAAAGGGTGCGAGGGTCGAGAAGTTCATCGAGAAGTACGGGATGACGGGTCAAAAAAGAGGTTATCCAGGGGCTGGCATCTGAAAGTTTAACAAGATGTGATAAGGTTGATCTGTTTTCCAGCAAAAGGGAGAGATAACAGGTGCGTCTTTCTATGGTTTTAATTAATTCTATGATGCGGTTGAGTATAAATAAAGGCTGTTTTGAATGACCGGTCTCTTTCAAAATAAGTGGAATGAGCCTGTCAAGACGCTGTCGGCCGTCGCCGCTGAGGGCCTTTGTATTAAAATCATCACGAAGATTAGCTAAAAGACCCAATACTTCAGCCTGTTTGTCAAACCCTGCAGCAAAAAGTATTTTACGGCTCTGTTTATCATCAACACTCTCTTCCCAGATGGCTTTAAGTTCATTTTCAAATTTTTCGTCCTGGCTTTCACCCGTTTTTTTATCCGGTTTTTCATTCGGGGCCAGTCCTTCGCCGGATTTTTCAGTATCTTCGGTTTTCAGGAGGGTATTAAAATGAAAGTGAACATTATTCATATGCCTTGCTAATTGCAAAGAAAATGATTCCCAGCTTTTATATCCCATTGATACTGCCAGACGTATCTTCCCGACAGAATCTGCCGGAAGTGTATGAGTTTGCTGGTCTGCAAATTCCTGGAGCCGGTGCTCGGTATTGCGCAAAAATATATATGCGTCGTTGAGCTGGTTAAATACCTCCTGAGAAATATAGTTTTCCTGGACAAGAACCTGCAATATCTTCTGAATCGGCCGTTTCTGAAAAAGCGGATTTATACCTCCTCGAACCAGTTGAAAAATTTGTCCGAAAAATTCTACCTCCCGTATTCCCCCTGGGCCGAGCTTGACATTGTTTTTCATGCCTTTACGTTTTACTTCAAGAGAGATCATCTGTTTCATCTCTCTTAAAGATTCAAAGGTGCCGAAATCCAGGTATCGGCGGAAAACAAAAGGCTTGAGCCTTTCCAGAATTTCCGCCCCGACTGAATCCTCAAAGGTTACAGCCCTTGATTTAATCCAGGCATAGCGCTCCCATTCCCGTCCCTGACTCTGATAATAATTTTCCATATTATCAAAGCTCATAACAAGTGGCCCGTTTTCACCATAGGGGCGAAGACGCATATCAATCCTGAACAGCATACCATCGGAAGTGGCTGCACCGATCAGATTGATCAAACGCCTGCCAAGACGCACAAAGAACTCATCATTGCTGATGGATTTTGCACAGCCTTCTGTGCTGCCGGATAAAGGATAAGCAAAAATCAGATCAATATCGGAAGAAAAATTCAGCTCACGGGCGCCAAGCTTACCCATAGCCACAACAACAAGATTCTGTTGACAGCCATCGGTACCGATTGGAATTCCATAAGTTGAGCTGAGATTTTTATAAAGAAAGGAGAGAGACCGCTTGATACAGGCATCTGCGAAAGCTGAAAGGTCCGCTGTAGTCTCTGAAAGATCGGCCCAGCCGGCAAGATCACGCCAGGCAATCCTTATCATCTCGCGTAGCCTGACCTTGTGAAGAATGCTGCCGAATACCTTCTCTTCATCAACTCCGGACAAAGACGAATCAAGCTTATGGATATATTCATCCTCTGGATATTTTCTCTTCAGGTCACCGGTTTTAGCCAGATCTGCAAGCAAACCCGGACTTCTGATACAGCTCTTTGATACAAAATCACTCAGTGCAAAAACATGTTTTAGCGCGGCAAGAAATGCTGAATCATCCGGCAGAAAGACACCGAATTTTTCAGCGGAATGGCGGAATTCGTCCCATTTGTTATTTATGTCATCGCATAGCTCTTTTGGGAAATCAGCATGGTTCAGGTTATGATTTTTATTTGGATTGCTAAAGTCCATTCAAACCTTTCCTATAACTCGATGATCAAGTTTTTTTCATATAACCATATTAAAAATCCATCAGATAGCCGTATTTTTATATTTCAACCTAAAACCTGCATAAACTATTTTCAAAAAGA
>CAZRLQ010000275.1:0-3456 GCA_964600725.1 uncultured Desulfobacterales bacterium | reverse complement strand
GTAATAACTCATTTTTATATTTATCCTTTTTAAATAAAAGTTGAAAGTTTTGCTACTTTTTTAGAACCTCCCTGATCTTATAGGAGAGCTGGTTTATACTGAACGGTTTTTGTATAAATCCGATGCAGCCGTTATCTATAATCTCTTCTGCTTGTCTGTTAAAAGAGTAGCCACTTGAAAGAAGAACCTTGACTTCAGAACTTATCTCTTTTAAATGCTTGTATGTTTCACTGCCGCTCATTTCAGGCATTATCATATCGAGTACCACCATATCTATTTTCTCACTATTTTCCCTGTAAACAGTCAGAGCCTCTTTTCCACTCTTTGCCAATATTACCTTATAGCCAAGCGCCTCTAACATCATTTTCCCTACCTCGATAGGCTCTTTTTCATCATCTACAAGCAAAATGGTTTCTTTTCCTTTTATCAATTCGCGATCTGTTTTGATTTCCATTTCTTTTGAAACCTTACGGTTTGTTATCGGCAGATAAATATTAAAGGTGGTTCCCTTTCCTTTTTCACTGTTGACATTAATAGTGCCATTATGGTTTTTTATTATACCATAAACGGAAGCTAAGCCAAGCCCTGTTCCCATGCCCATCTCTTTGGTTGTAAAAAACGGTTCAAAAATTCTGTCCATTAATTGTTTATCTATCCCAATGCCTGTATCTTTTACCGATATTTTCACATAATTTCCTGGAGGCAGCTCAAGTGGTTTGCAAAGTTTTTCATTTAATTCAACATTTTTTGTTTCAATATAGAGGTCCCCTCCGTCAGGCATGGCATGCTTTGCATTTACAAAAAGATTTAGAAGCACTTGACTGATCTGCCCTTGATCCAAATCAACGATACCGATATCTGTCTGAAAATTTTTGTGTATCATTATTTCTTTGTTCATACGACCGAACATTTGGGAATTTTTTTCTAAAATATCATTCATACAGGTTGGTTTGATCTCATACTTGCCTCCTCTGGCAAATCCAAGCAACTGTTTTGTAAGGCTCGCAGCGTTTTTAACAGCATTTTTTATGGCTATAATATCTTCATAATTTGCGTTATCTGGATCAATGTTCATAAGGATCAGGGATGTGCGTCCTGAAATACCCATTAGAAGATTGTTGAAATCATGTGCGATCCCTCCAGCCAGAGTACCTATGGCCTGCATTTTTTCAGCGTGGATCAGTTGGGATTCCAATTGTTTTTTCTCTTGTTCCGCTTTAAGTTGATCTGTTTCATCAAGAAGATGAATAACGGTTCTTTTTACTTTTTCCGTGGAATAACTGATATCGGTTGCGCTGAATTTGCAATACCGTTTTTCACCATCTTTCCGAACAATATTCAAGTCAATAAAATTAAAGGCATTTTTGTTTTTATCTTTTTTTAAGTTATGTTCTTTTAATACATTAATACTTTCATCGGCTAAAAATTTTATAAAACGCTCGCCTTCTATTGCTTTGCGCGAACAACCCAATATATTGCATAATTCATTGTTTACATAAAGTATTTCATACTCATGATCTGTAATCATAATTCCATCACATGAATTTTCTACTACCGACCGGTATTTCATTTCGCTTTCACGCAGCGCTCTCTCAGCCCTTTTCCGCTCGTTTATATCTCTTGCAACATTAAGAATTACCTTTTCACCTCTATAAGTTATGATTCTGGAGTTAATTTCTACAGGGATAACTTTGCCGCCAAATCCCAGATGACTTGTTTCAAGAGTAATCTTGCTGTCATTATGCCTGCTTTCGTTATTTACAAGTTGATTGAGAAATATTTTTGCGTCCTTTTCAGGAACTATATCGGCAAGATTTAAATGGGAAAATGCTCCATCCGGACACTCGAGCTGAGTATAAGTTGTTTTGTTTGCTTCTATAATATTTCCATCCCTGTTCACAAGATAAACTGAATCATCAACATTTTCCATTAATTCATTATAACGGGATTTTTCTTCAGCCTCTTTCAGGCTTGTCAGCATAAAGCTAAAAGCCCTTGATAATTGATTAAATTCTGTGTATTTACAATTGATATTATCAAAAGAAATATTTTTTTCCCCTTTTGAAATCAGCAGGGCTTTTTGGGCCATACCTCGCAAAGGACGAACCATCTGCTTGCTCAAAAAAATGGAAAATATAACTGAAACAGCTAAAACAATAAAAGAAAATGAAATTATCAGAACAGATATTCTTCTTTTCTCTTTTATAAGATTTTCTTGAGAAAAAAGGAAATACAGATTTTTAAATCCATGAATTTTAGACAGGATCAGATTGTTTTTAAAATAAATAAACTTTGGTCCTGCAGATTTTTTTTTAAGGGCATTTGAATCAATTTGAAAAACAGCGTTTGAAGTCAGACTTAAAATCGAATCATCTCCAGCCATGTAAAGATCACCGTCAATATTCTGTCTGATATTTTCAGCCAGGTTTCGATCCTGCGTCATATCATAAAGAGCGTAAACAGTTCCCATCTGATTTGATTGATCCATAACTGGAGCTTCAAACCACCAGAGCAGATGAGTTTTATCTCCTTCCACAAAGATTTCGCCAAAGACAGGCTTTGATGAAACAAAATCAATTATTTTATGGGATATGTAAGGATACAGTCCCGTGTTAATTCTTTTTTGATTCTGTTTTTTGATATAAAAATGCACCATGTTTTTAACAGGGCGATCTTTAACAAATAGTTCTTCAAGGCGGGATGTGGTATCTAACATCATTGTCACTTTCAAAGTATTATCATTGCTTAAATCCTCTATATCTTTTTTTATCCGGTCAATCCTGTTTTTTAAAATAATTTCAATTTGACCCTTTTGGGCAAGCGCTTTTTTTTTAAATTCCGACTCAAGCCTTTTGCCAAGGTATATGTATAAGATACCGGATATTAATACAACAGATCCTGTGACAAGAATAACGACTGTCATTATCAGATTGACTGAAAAGCGTTTTTGATTGTTAAAATTCAATTGTCGCTCTTTTTTCACGGGAATGATATTAAGGAACGGGGACGAAATAACTTCCCCAATTAGGCGTAACGGCTTCAAGCTATCTTTGCCCGATCTAAAGCCACAAAAATATTGAAATAGTCCGCTATTCCTTCAACTTTTGTGCCTATTTTCAGATCGGGCAAATTGAACAAACCTGACCTAAATCTGCGTGCTTACTTGTGAAAGTTATGAGTCTGTTGATTTATAAGGATTTTCGTTCGAGATCAAGGCATGCGAAAAAAATAACCGGAGGCATATAGTTGATATTCGTAAGGATTATTTTTTTGCATAACCTGTCTGTGCCTGCCTGTCGCGGTTGCGGTGCAGACAGGTGCACCGCACAGGCAGGCGCAGAGATCGGGCGAAAGACCATAAATCAACGGACACAGTTATTTCGTTTCCATTCCTAAGAACTCTTAAGTTAATGACATTGAGGTATTAATGCTTGAAACTCCTTTGACCGGTAAATA
>CAZRLQ010000274.1:0-3485 GCA_964600725.1 uncultured Desulfobacterales bacterium | reverse complement strand
CATATCAAGGGAATTTCTTTTAGAGGCTTCCGATCAATTTCATGTGCCTGAAATGAAATTGTTAAAGGCCATTCATGATGCGCCCTCCCTGCTAGATCGGTTTACTTACGGGAAAACCAGGTATATTGCTTATGCCCGGGCAGCGCTACTTGGATATCTGAAAAAAGATAATATAATTTATCATGGACTGGCCGGCCATTTTTTTCTTCAAGGAATTCCTAACGTATTGAAAGTTCGCATCATTGCTAATTTAGACAACCGGATTAAAATTGTGCAGCAACGTGATAATGTCAATGCTGATAAAGCCCGACTTATCCTAAAAAAGGACGACGAAGAACGGTATCGGTGGAGTCATCGCCTGTATGGAATTGATACCCGGGATCCCGGCCTGTATGATATGTTACTACATATCGACAGATTAACGGTGGATGATGCAGTCGATATCATATTTAATACGATCAAAAAACCAACTTTTAATACTACCGATAAATCTAGACAGATGATAAATAATTTAGCTCTGGCTGCTAATATAGAAGCAAAATTGATAAATGAATTTCCAGCGGTAAAAGTAGCGGCGGATAATGGAAATATTATAGTTGGTTTAAAGGGGAATTTCGAGAAAAACGAAGAGATAACCTTACAAATAGAAGAAACTGTCAAAAAAATGAAGGGTGTTGAAACTATCCGGATAAACATCATTCCGCTGGTCTATGACGTTATTTCTTCATAGAACTATAAATGGTAACTTCTCAATAAACCGTGGTATATTTATATTTATGGATTCCGGTGTTAACCGGAATCCATCCCATTATTCTCCGCTTTTTGATCTGTTTTTTGAACAAACTTAAAGAAGATCACCCCTCTGATTTGAAAATGCTTATGGATATGGCTGGGTCAGGAAAACAAAAAAATTAGATATGAAAAAAAAGAATTCTATATCTAAATCCGTTGGAACTACGGAAGAAGCGAAATTGAATGAAGAAACAGCCAGATATATGGCTGAAAAAGCTCTTATGGCAAGGCCTGGACTGTCCATTCATACCCGCCTTACTATTGGATTTCTGATAGTCTTCTTCATTGCAATCGGTGTATGCGTTGCAACGTGGGTAGTAATCTTTCGTCTCGATGCAAAGCTTGAATTTGTTGAAAGAACAGACATGTTTGCTGCCGAAATCCAGCAATGCCGGCGCTATGAAAAAAATTATTTTCTTTATGGCACTGGTCTTAAAGATTTACACAATCATCTGAATAACGCTCGAAAAATTCTGAGTAATACTCAGTCTGAACTGGGGAGAACAGTCGGTATCGATCGTCTCGTTCAAATTGAAAATAATATTGAGGAATATAATAAACTGATTGTCGATCTGCTAGACGTTCGCCTGAAACTCAAGCCCGGAGAAACCCTCAGCCATCCTGCCAGAGAAAATGAGTTAAGAAAGAGGGGTTCACATCTGGTCGACACCGCCCTTCTGATATCAAAACAGGAAAGGGACAGCATCAGACAAAGTTTTCGCTCCATGGCAAAATTTATTTTGATCTTTCTTGTAATAACACTTTTAGTGATGTTGTATATTGCCAACTTTCTCACAAGACATTTTTCAAAACGACTTGCGAACCTGATGAAGATTGTCGACCGTATAGGAAAAGGCGATTTTAGCCCAATCATGCCGGCTCGAAAATACAGAGATGAATTTTCAGACCTCGCCGTGGCAATGAACAGCATGATGTATGAACTTACCAATCGTCAGGAGCAGCTTCTTCAGGCCAGAAAAATATCTGCGATGGGGACACTCACGGCTGGAATTGCTCATGAAATAAACAATCCGGTTAACAACGTATCATTAATACTTGAGTCTTTGGTTGAAAGTGGTGATACAATGGATACCAAAGAACTACATCGGCTTTACCAGGATGGCATGGAACAGTGCGATCGGGTGAGTGATATAATAAGAAATCTGCTTGAATTTTCCAGAGCGAGCCACACCAAAGTCAAACAGGTATCCATTGAAGAAATAGTTGACAAAACGAAAAGGCTTGTTTTAAATGAAATGGATCTTTATCAGATATCATTTCATAAAGAAATAAGAGATCAACTTCCGGATATGGTCATAGACGCCAGCGGTATTCAGCAGGTGCTGTTCAATTTGTTTCTAAATGCCATTCAAGCTATGCCATGCGGGGGAGATCTTACAGTATCAATCGGATTAAGCAAAGCAATGAATGAGTGCAGGATTGATATTATTGACACAGGCAAGGGAATTGATCAGGAACATATTAATAAAATTTTTGACCCGTTTTATACGACAAAACAAGATGGTGAGGGAACTGGTCTAGGATTATCAGTAAGTTACAGCATCATTGAAAAACATGGCGGACGAATAGAGGTCAACTCCAAACCAGGTCAGGGTACCACATTTGTTATATATTTACCGCTGAAAAGACCGGATTTTTAACAGGAGACACTATGCAAAAACAGCTGTACATATTAGTATTAGATGATGAAGCAACTGTTGTGGATCGATTAAAAGCGAGCCTTGAAGCTGAAGAGAGGTATATCGTCGAAACATTTGTTGAACCTATCAAAGCAATGAAAAGAATCAATGAGAAAGAGTTTGATATTGTCATAACCGATATTCGCATGAAGGATGTAGACGGAATAGAAATACTTGATCATATCCGAACAAAAAGCGATCGTACTAAGGTTTTGATGATAACGGGATATGCAACGATGGAATTGGCTCGAGAAGCAATGTCCTGCGGAGCGTTTGATTTCATCGCCAAACCGTTTAAGCTGAAGGAAATTAAAACAATGGTAGGAAAGGCTGCCGATGCACTCGACAGCGAATCTCAATCCTGACATACTGTATCCTGATTTATCCAGATTACAGTATGTTTAGGGCTCACTAAAAAATATATTTGCATTTTCAGTTAAAGATCAGCTCACATTTACACCATATTTTAATTGAATTTACCTTAAAACAGATTGCTATACCTGAGGTTTGGAACTTTCAGGCTGAACAGAGCTGAACTAAAATATGGGCGCCTGAAATACAAAATTATTTCCTGCCGAATACACAGGATAGAATCGATAAATAATGAATTATCCCCGCTTTTTGAGAACTTGCAAAACTTTTGCTATTTTAAACTGTAATAAAAATGGTCTGAAACTGTAATGCTCAAAATAGGAAGCTGCTTTTTAGAAGGCCCTTAACAAATTAAGAAGGAGAATAAATATATGAACCCTTATTTGTATCTTGCTATTGCCGGTACCAGCGTCAGCATTCCATTGTTAGTCGGTCTTGGATTTATAGTTGGTCTTTTATCCGGACTTTTCGGAGTTGGCGGTGGATTTCTCATGACACCGCTTTTAATCATGATTGGAATACCCCCTACAGTTGCCGCGGCAACAGACTCTAACCAGATTGTTGCAGCTTCGGCTTCCGGAGCTATCGCCCATTCCCGCTTGGGCAATGTCGATATAAAAA
>CAZRLQ010000273.1:0-3503 GCA_964600725.1 uncultured Desulfobacterales bacterium | reverse complement strand
GGGCATTTTATAGTTGGAGAAGTTATTTCGTCCCCATTGCTTAAGTATTTTTATATGAAATGATGAATTTTAGTGATTTATAAAATGGACTCCAAGTGCTATAGATTTTCATGCTTTGTTGTGCCTGCCGGAGCATGGGGATTAGTAAAAATAAGTACATGTTAGAGTGATACGCTAATACTTCTGGAGGAAAACCGATAATGGATGAAAAATATAATCCAAAAATCATTGAGCTAAAATGGCAAAGGATATGGGAATCATTAAAATTATTCAAGGCCGCGGAAAATTTCAACAAGAAAAAATATTATCTTCTTGAGATGTTCCCTTATCCTTCCGGCAAGATACACATGGGCCATGTAAGAAACTACACTATCGGTGACGTGGTTGCAAGATATAAAAGAATGCAGGGATTTAATGTTCTTCATCCCATGGGCTGGGATGCATTTGGCATGCCTGCCGAAAATGCAGCTATTGCAAACAGAATACATCCTGCAAAATGGACTTATGAAAATATTGATAACATGCGTTCTCAATTAAAACGCATGGGTTTTAGTTATGACTGGGACAGAGAAATCGCTACATGCCTGCCTGAATATTATCGCTGGGAACAGTGGCTTTTTTTGAAGATGTATGAAAATAATATGGTTTACAGGAAAGAATCCTTTGTAAACTGGTGTGAATCCTGTCTAACCGTTTTAGCCAATGAACAGGTGGAAGCAGGCTTGTGCTGGAGGTGTGGCAGACAGGTTCGCCAAAAGAAGCTTTGGCAGTGGTTTTTTCGTATAACCGATTATGCTGAAGATCTTCTAAAATATTGTGACAAATTACCCGGATGGCCGGAGAAGGTTATCACCATGCAAAAAAACTGGATAGGTAAAAGCATAGGAGCGGAAATAAAATTTCCGATTGAAAACTCCGATGGTTATATCCCTGTTTTCACAACCAGGCAGGATACGGTTTTTGGAGCAACCTTCATGTGCATTGCACCAGAGCACCCGCTGGTACATGAACTTTCAAAAGGGACCAATCAGGAATCGAATGTTTCCCGCTTTGTACAGCGCATATCCACCCAGGACAGGTCAAATAAGGCTTTAGAAAATTATGAAAAAGAAGGCGTTTTTACAGGCGCCTATTGTATAAATCCTTTAAACGGCAGACGAATGCCGGTTTATACGGCCAATTTCGCTCTTATGGAGTATGGAACGGGCGCTGTTATGTCGGTGCCTGCACACGATCAGCGTGATTTTGATTTTGCCCGAAAATACGGACTTGATATTGTCGTAGTTATAAAGCCGCTTGACAAGGAACTTGAACCAGCCACCATGACCGAAGCTTATACTGATGATGGTGTTTTAATTAATTCCGGTCGGTTTAACGGTATGGATAACAGAAAGGCGCTGGATGAAATAGCCTTTTATCTTAAAGAAGAAGGTTTGGGAGAGAAAACGGTCAGTTTCAGATTAAAGGACTGGGGTATTTCCAGGCAGCGATACTGGGGAACTCCAATACCTGTGATTCATTGCAAAGAATGCGGAATAGTACCTGTACCCCAAGAAGATCTACCCGTTTTGCTGCCTGAAGACGTGGATATTCTCGAAGGTGGAAGATCTCCCCTTGCGGAGGTCGATTATTTCGCGAAAGCAAAATGCCCTAAGTGCGGCAGCCCTGATGCACGCAGGGAGACCGACACAATGGACACTTTTGTTGAATCTTCCTGGTATTTTGAGCGTTACTGCAGTCCGAATGCCTCCGCTATTTTCGAAAAGGAAGCAACAGACTACTGGATGCCTGTTGATCAATATATCGGCGGGGTTGAACATGCGATCTTACATCTTCTTTATTCCAGATATTTTACCCGTATTCTTCATGATTTGGGACTTGTCGAATACAAAGAGCCTTTTACCAGGCTGCTGACCCAGGGAATGGTTTGCAAAGAAACAACTTCCTGTCCCAACCACGGGTTTCTTTTCCCCGAAGAAATTATTGGCAGTGATACAAACCCTGTCTGTAAAAAATGTGGTGAAAAGATTATTGTGGGCCGTATTGAAAAGATGTCCAAATCCAGAAAAAATGTCATAGATCCGAATGTACTGCTTGATAAATACGGTTCTGATACTACAAGGCTTTTCTGCCTTTTTGCAGCTCCGCCGGAAAGAGACCTTGAATGGAACGACAACGGAGTTGAAGGCAGCTACCGTTTTTTAAACCGTGTGTGGCGCCTTGCTTATAAATATAAGGATTCCATGAAGAATGTGCAAAGTTTTGACGGCGGTCTCAATGAACTTGAAGGAAAGTTCAAAGAACTTTATAAAAAGACGCATCAAACCATAAAAAAGGTTACAGAAGACATTGATATAAGGTTTCATTTTAATACGGCTGTTAGTGCAACAATGGAGCTTGTAAATGCCATGTACGGGATTGATAGTAAGGATAAGCATATTGAAAAATTAAGGGTTATGAAATTTGCCATGGAATCAGTCCTCCTTCTTTTGTCTCCCATTGTTCCGCACATTTGTGAAGAACTTTGGGAGACTCTTGGACATAAGTCGAGCATACTGACCAGTTCATGGCCGTCATACAAAGATGACGCATTCGTAAAGGATGAGCTCTTGATCGTTGTGCAGGTAAACGGCAAGCTTAGAAACAGGATTAATGTAAATGCGGATGCAGATGAAAATACCATAAAAGAGATAGCTCTTTCAGATGAGAGAGTAAAGAAGTTTATAGAAAATAAACCAATTAAAAAGGTAGTCGTAGTCAAAAGAAAACTGGTAAATATAGTTGTTTAAGATGCTGGGCGGCAACTTTTCAATAAGTCCAGGAGGCTGTCCTAAAATGGCTATTTTTCACAATCTCTGAGCTTTCCTTGACTTTGTAAAAAATTTTTCATTTTAGAATAGTCTCCTATGCACCTTATGTACTTCCCCCTTTGAAAAAGGGGGGATTGAGGGAGATTTTCCCATCATTGCCCTGACTTTTTGAGAAGTTACATAAAAGGTAATAACAATGAGTTTCCAAGGGAAAAGTAAAAGGATATTTTTTATTTTATGGATATTTGTTTCAGCTTGCGGTTACAGGTTTGCAGGCAGTGGCAATTTACCGGCCGGTGTAAATAGCGTTTTTATAAAAGTTTTCGAAAACCGAAGTTCTGAGACCGGGCTGGAAAATATTTTTACAGATGATCTTATTTATGAGTTCGTCAGGAAAAAGAAAGCAGCAGACATAAAGAGCGCTGATTCATTTCTTTCAGGGGTTATTAGATCTGTAAGTAGTGGAACAATCTCTCACAAAGGTGAAAGCACATCCCTTGAACAGAGGGTAATGGTTACAGTGGATATAGTCTTAAAAGATTTAAACGGCAAGATAATCTGGGCTGCAAACGGGATTGCCGCAAACGAAACTTATGATGTGGTATCCGATAAGACTGTAACTGAAAAAAACAGGCGAGATGCTGTTTCAGAAGCTTCTGAAAAGCTTGCGGAAAACATATATTTCCGGTTAAC
>CAZRLQ010000272.1:0-3535 GCA_964600725.1 uncultured Desulfobacterales bacterium | reverse complement strand
ACATTTTCCTGTTTTTTGTCTATTCTATTTGCAAATGCGCCGGTTGTGAGGCGCGGAGCACCGAACGGCCAGCATCCGCTTTTAGTCAGCGTCCATCCATAAATGGCTATTTATGAATAGACACTATTTAATGCGATGGCCCCACGCCGCTGAAACCGCCTTCTGAATTTACCCTTTCAATAACCCCGGCAGCCAAGAGCGGCAGCATGATCTCATGGTGCCCGACAAGATTAAAACCCTTTCCCCCTTTTGCCGTAGGCCTGTTAACAACATTGGTTATGGGACGATACTGCCTGATAAAATCCATATTCACGGAAGTAAAATTCTCTAAATTATAACCCAGATTGCGAACAAGGGTGACCGCTTTTAAGAAAATCTCAGGCAGAATAACTGCCGATCCGATATTCAGATAAACGCCTCCCTCCAGTGCGGAGATGACGGATGCAAAAATCCGAAAATCCATGTGAGTCGCTTTTCCTGCCATTTTGGGATCAAATTCAGGATGCATATGAATAATATCTGTTCCGATTGCCACATGTACGGTTACCGGTATGCCGAGGCGAACACCTGCTGCAAAAATACTCTTTTCAGCAAAGGGCAGCTTTTTTTTAATAACAGCCATACCCACCGACCGGCCAAGGCCGAATGATTTATCTCCGGCTGTTGCAATCGCATCACTTAAAAAACTGCAAGTTTCACTGGCCATACCAAACATACCGCTGCCAATCGATTTTTCTACGTCTTCCGATGTTCTGCCCGTCATGGCGACTTCGGCATCATGAACGATACCTGCCCCGTTCGTTGCAACAGCCGTGACGATTCCCCGCTTCATCAGGTCGATGACAACAGGGCTGAGTCCCACCTTTATAACGTGAGCGCCCATACCGACAAGAACATTTTTTTTCTCCTCAAAAGCCTTTGCAATTGAAGATATGACCGCTTTAATATGGCTGCCGGCAAGTATATCGGGAAGATTATCAAGAAACGTTTTAAAAGAATCTCCCTTCTCCCAGGTTTGTGCAAAATCAGCTACAGATACCTTGCTCTTCCGCTCTGAAAGCGGATATGTTTTTAACCGGCTTAAGTCTATAGGAACAAATTTTGACATGTTCTCCTTTTTACGGCTGTCAGCCACGCGTCAAGAATCAACATCGGCATTCTTCAAAACAGGGCAAGAGATAATTTCAGCCCGTCGGATTCGAAAAGAGACTCCTTTCTACAAGATCGCATAAAATATGTTCCAGAGCCTGGTGGGCCTCCTGAATCCTGGGAGTTATACCTGAATCGACACAAAAAGCCAGGTCAACGTATTTTGCCAAAATACTTCCAGATCCTGTCAAGCCAATCGTATGGATTCCAATATCTTTTGCTTGATATACTCCCTGCAGAACATTTTTTGAATTGCCGCTGGTGCTGATAGCAATGGCAATATCATCCTTTTTCCCAATGGCTTTTATCTGTTTTGAAAATATTTCATCAAAACTGTGATCATTACCTATACTTGTAATTATTGAGGTATCGGTTGTCAAGGCTATGGCTGCAAGGGGAGATCGATCCATCTGAAATCTGTTTATAAATTCCGCCGCCATATGCTGGGCATCGGCTGCGCTGCCGCCATTACCGAAAATCAAAAGCTTATGTCCGGAAACCAGACAGGCCGAAATCATATCAACAGATTCCAAGATAAGATCGATGCTGTTTCTGATGAACCGATCTTTTATTTCAATACTCTCTTTAAGTTTATCAAATATAATTCTTTTCATAATTTCAGTATCAGATCCTTTCCAGCATGCTCTCAAAGGCTTTCTCAATCATTGGAAGTTCATCGTCCTGTATTGTTCTTAAGTCCATAATAAACAGATCCCCTTCAATCCGTCCAATAATTGGAGGCAGATTCTTACGCATAAATCTCTCAATCTTATTTACAGAAACACCTTTAATATTGATTCCCATACATCTGCTCGGAATCTCCAAAAGAGGAAGCGATCCTCCACCTGCTCGCGAAGATCGATGAACGATCTGTATATCCAGACGGGAATCAGCAAGATTTTCCAACATCATGCCAAGCTGTTTCGCTCTATTTTCAATGACATCTAAAGGAAGCGTCAGCATGCGAAGCGTAGGAACGGCGTCCATGACTGTCTCAGGATCCCGGTAAAGACTGAGGGTGCTCTCAAGAGCCGCAAGAGTCAACTTGTCAATTCTAAGTGCCCTGGTCAGGGGATTTATCTTGATTTTATCGACAATATCTTTTTTCCCCACAATAATTCCGGCCTGGGGTCCGCCAAGCAGCTTATCTCCGCTGAATGTTATTACATCCGCACCTGCTGCTACAGATTCCTGGACAGTAGGCTCCTTTAACAGATCATATTTTGAGAAATCGATAAATGTCCCGCTCCCCAGATCCTCCATAACAGGAATCCGATATTTATCTCCCAGCCTGACCAGCTCGCCAAGGGAAACATCTGCGGTAAAACCGACGATACTGTAATTACTTGTGTGGACTTTCAACAAAAGCCCTGTATCACTGTTAATAGCTCCAATATAATCTTTCATATGAGTTCGGTTGGTCGTACCGACCTCTTTCAAAATCCCGCCGCTTTTGGCCATTACATCAGGAATTCTAAAAGAACCGCCTATTTCAACAAGTTCACCCCTTGATACAATGACCTCTTTGTTTTTAGCGATAGTATCCAGACAAAGAAGAACAGCGCCGGCATTATTATTCACCACCATTGCCGCTTCAGCGCCGCTCAGTTCACAAAGAATATCTTCAACGCAGCTGTATCTTAAACCCCGTACACCCTTTGATAGATCAAATTCCAGATTTGAATAACTTCTTGAGATATCGGAAATATTGCAAACAGCATCAGAGGAAAGAAGTGACCGTCCGAGATTTGTATGTATTACGACTCCGGTTGCATTTATAGTGCAAATGAGATTAGGTCTCATCATATTCTCGACTCTTTTTTTTACCTTCTCCATGATTAAATAATCTGATTTTAAAAAATCCGACAGGCTTCTTCCTGAAATTTCCCGGCATCCGTCAAAAATAAGTTTTCTAAGATCTTCGATAACGAAACGAATGGACTTAATTAAAACCGTTTTTGGAACCTCCTCGAATAAAGTTTCAACCTTTGCGAGCTCAAAAATTCTATCTACCCCTGGAAGCCTCCGCAAAAGATCTTTCTGTTTTTTATCTTCCTCCATATTTTTTATTATCCACTATTGCTTGACGAATATCCTTTAAGGAAGGAATCTCGATAAGATCAGATTCTGAAAACTCGTTATAACCAGCGGGTTCAATGCCGGCTGTCCATTTTTTCATATTCAGCAAGAGACTGCACGAGAAGAAACCGCCGGTTTCGGACACTTCGACTTGTATGCCCTCATCATCAAGATAATTGCCAACCAAGGCCAAGGTTCGGCCGCCAATATCAAACTCAAAATCAATTTCAAATGCAGGATCGACAAAAGTACCACCGGCGATAGCGGCTTTAAGTCTTTCCCCGGAAGCTCCCAATTCATAAAGAGC
>CAZRLQ010000271.1:0-3540 GCA_964600725.1 uncultured Desulfobacterales bacterium | reverse complement strand
TGGGAAAGAGTTGAACTGCCTGAGCCGGCATAATATACTCCTTTTAATAATATGTTATTTCCCATAATTAATTATAATAGTTGGATATTTTTGTCTATAATTTTTATCTCCTGTCTTATCAGCAGGTTATACAGATTTAAGAAGCTCAATACCCTGAGTGCTCTCTATCCCGGTCAGAAACTGCGGATGCTCCCGCCTTGACAGCGGATCAGATGCTTCGTTTTGTTACATAAGTTCTTGTCATATACATAATCTGCAATAAACATACCCTGAAACAGGGTTAAGGGATAAGTATGCTCTAAAAACGTCAAAACCTGGTGGGAAAAGAAATAATTGCCGGAAGAGCTCTGAATAATAGCAAAGAAGGCAAATGCAGTAATTATTCCTGATTCAGATGGATGTTTCTGCAAGAGGCTCGCAGGAATACACTTTTTGTATTTTGAGAATAAAATTTTCGCCTTACGCAAAGATTGGACAAAAAGAAAGTTTTTTAGACAGCCTCTTAGATTTGTAAAAGTCTGTATCTTGATAATAGATTAAATAATCAAAAATTCAGGCATCCTTCATAAATGCTCGAAAATAGTTTACACTTTTAACGGTTTTCGCTTTCTCGTTCCAATGCTCCAGCGTTGGAATGCATACCATATGGGTTCCCATGCTTCAGCATGGGAACCAGGCGAAAAGCAACAGCCCTGTCTGCTGCAGGGGTAAAAGTGTAAAACAAATTTGAAGGATGCCAAAAATTCAGATGTAAAATTTGTTAGGCGATCTTACCGCTTGACTTTGTACTTTTCGACAACTGCTTATCTTACAGCATCCTTTAAAGTTTTGCCTGGAATAAATTTTGGAACAACTCTTTCCTCAATATTAATTACTTCCCCGGTTTGCGGGTTTCTTCCCTGCCTTGCCTGCCGTCTGACTGTTTTAAAAGTGCCAAAACCAACCAGCGTAACAGTCTCATTATTTTTCAGTTTCTCGGTAATAGTCGATAAGACGCAATTTACCGCTGCATTTGCATCTTTTTTGGTTTTTAATAGTTTTGCTACCTCGTTGATTAAATCTCCCTTGTTCATATCTCCGATCCTTTCTTATTTAGAGGATAGTATTGGAAACAAATAATGAATTTGCATCCCATGTGTCAAACAAAAAAAACAGAAGGCGATTGCATCAAAATTTGGCGTGATTTCTGATTCTAAGTGAATACGCCCCTCTTTGAATCAAAAATTCAATGCCGATTCATCCCCTCCCTTCGCTAAAGAAGAGGTCTTCCCGGCGGAGAAGATAAATCCAATTAGTCCGCAAATACCGCTTCAAAAATAAGCACTGACAAGCTGTTCGCCGTATTACGTAACTATTTGATTTTTAGATTTCTAAAATTTTGATGCAATTGCCCTGCAAAAAACAGTTCAAACGGTAAAAACTTAACTCAACTTTTGTCATTTTAACAGCAGGCTCAATTTTCAATCCTCAAAATACACAAAATGTATTCCTGCGGCTTTAAATTTTTGCCTTCCTTGAAAGTAAGCGAAATTGAGAGTTTTTCAGAAGGTCTCATAATTGACTTTGGAATAATGACTGCCTGCCCGGAAGACAATAAAATCAAACAATTTTATTAAAAGAGGTTGCTGTGAGTGAAACAATGTTGATTTCTTAATTTGTATTTAATGACATGTCAACTAAAATTTCCAGTAACATTGAGGGCTGGGATAAATTTATGACTGTCTCAACTGAGAATTTGCAACCTGTTCGGCTAGTATTAAGTTGCTGAATGTTCTGCTTTCTCTTCTTTCAATATTTTTTCTGATTTTTTATCTTTATTCTTAAACTTCTATGCCCCTTTGAATTTTGACTGATTAACAATATGGGTCAAACGTAGACTTGACCCCATTCCCTTATGTAGCTGGGCCAGCGATAACCACACGGTGCTCTCGCTGGATAACCTCAATTAAACCCGTCCCGCGAATAACTTCGGCAAAAGGGCCCTCTATGGGCAAGAACAAGATGCCGAATCCGTGGTTTTTGGCGGGTTTAATACTTTTCGCTGATGTCTCGCGCACAGGTCTTGACACGGTTTTCTAATTGTTTTCCTGCCTTCTCCAAACCTTCGACATCAGCCCGTTCTTGAGCCTCGATCAGGCGTTGATAGTCTTCGGCAGGGAACTTAGCGTCAAAGAGAACTTAGCGTCAATCGGGAGCCAAACGGTCTCATCCCGGTTCGCACCTTGTTCCGGCAACTTGATTGCAAACTCGACACGCTCGCCAC
Source organism: uncultured Desulfobacterales bacterium (assembly GCA_964600725.1). Taxonomy (GTDB): domain Bacteria; phylum Desulfobacterota; class Desulfobacteria; order Desulfobacterales; family CAZRLQ01; genus CAZRLQ01. The sequence goes on along the minus strand of CAZRLQ010000271.1, from coordinate 1,277 downwards.
CACCCTTCGTGGCCGCATTGTTAACGAACTGGTCAGGATTTAGCACTCGCTCCAATAGCGTACCAAGCTGCACTTTACCCCATGTTCCACGCGTCTTGACATTTGTAAGCACCTTCTTGAGGCCGCCAACGCCCGTAGGAGTGTCTGCATTTCCCCAAACTCTTTATGCATCTGTTCCAGTCGTTCGCTGACCTGCTTGAAGGACTCGCCCAGACGCTTTTTCAGAGTCCCCTGGAGTTTCTCGTCCACGGTTTGCCGCATTTGATCAAGCTGTTTAGCGACGACCAAATCTTTCATGGTCTTGGCTATTCTCTCCGAAATGTTCTTCAGCGTAACCATGACTTCTTCCCGGAGTTGTTTGTCGCCGGTTGCAGACTCGGCACGGATACCATCCAGTCGCTCACCGCTGGCTTTGGCGAAGGATGTAAGCTGACCCGAAAAAGCATCAAATTGCCCCTTCTGTATGCTGGCAGCATCCATCATTCGTTGTACCACGGAACCACCGAATATCTTGAAGGCTTCAGTGAGTTCTTGTCTTTGATCTTTCGCTGCCTTACCCTGTTCGTCTCTGCTCTGGGCCATTTTTTCTCTAACCGCACGCTCGGTACGTTCCTGCGCCTTTTCGAAAGCATCAAGACGGGAAAGCAAGTGTGGTGGTATCGGCTTGCGGTACTTTTTTTAAAAACATGGGCAGGATAGCGACAGTGGCGACCAGTAGGACGACAGTCACGATCAATAGAATATCAGTCACGGCCCTTCTTCTCCGAAATATTTTTTGTTTGGGCCATCATATGACACGATAACAACAGATTCTAAACGCCGGCGCCCAGTCTGAGGCTGTGAAAATGAATCAGCGAAAAGATCATGATCACAATTGCAGCCATAATGGTGACAGGTGATACAGCGACCATATCGACGACGAAAAGAGTGATCTGGCGGCCGGAAAGATCCGGAAAGGTACGAAAGAGATAGGAGGCAAAGGCGATGGCCGCGGCGGCGATCGGGGCGGAGAATCCTACGATCAGGGATATCCAGCCGGAAAGAAAGGCCATGCCTTTGCCATAACTTTCCCGCAAAAAAACATATTCGCCACCCGCTTTTGAGAACATCGCCCCTGATTCGCCGTAACACAGGGCTCCGCACAGAGCGAATATACCTCCCGCAGCCCAGCAGAGAAGCATGGTTTGCGGATTGCCTGATTTCTGCATAATTAAGCTTATTCGCATAAATACCTATAAATAACTTGACTGTCACTCCTGTTTATGGAATTCTTCAGG
>CAZRLQ010000270.1:0-3549 GCA_964600725.1 uncultured Desulfobacterales bacterium | reverse complement strand
AACATTATAACTTCTGTCATCGTAACGAATAGAAGCCTGTCTGCTTTTTGGACACATAGCTTTCTGTTTTTTCTAATTCTTTTCTTAACGGCTTTAAGAGCTTCTGTTGCCTTCATTCTTGCAGATATAACAAGTTGAGAAGGCAAATACTTCTTAAGCTCTTTGTATGTTTTATGGTGAAGCGATACACCGTTAGAATCACTATCATTCCAGCCTATTCGGCAAACAAAGTTGAACGCTTTTGTGTATGCTTCAATGGTTGGCTTGATAGCCTCTATCGAAATATCGAGTTTAATTTTAATCGTTCTTGACAATTGCATGTTCATATATGCAACCTCTTTATATGCAAATGTCAAGAGAAAAATTTGGAGGCAGGCAATTCCTCTGCCGGCTAAAGCAGGCAGTCTCCTTGCCTAAATTTTTATGATGATATTTTAATAGTTTTTCTGAAAAATTTCCTCATTTCCGAATGCTCAGGGATGAGGCCAAAACAAGTTACCCATTTATGCATCTCACCTTCAAGCCATACTTGCCCGACATTCAAACACAAAATCCTCGAAATTAAGCAACTATCCTTAAATAGGATTCCTTATGGAATAAGTTTTCTGAAAAAATATAACACAATTATCCTATTGGCAACATGAAAAATTTTTGTTGACATCAGATTAAATCTTTTGATATTGACACGATTATAATATTTATCGTGTCAATAGTATCGGCACATAATTTTATTTCCCGGGGAGGTCATTATGTTTTTTCAGACCGCAGGAATTGAAGTCTCACCGTGGATTCCGCCAATAGTGGCTTTTATAATTTCTTTTTTCACATCTATGGGTGGTATATCAGGAGCTTTTCTCCTGTTGCCTTTCCAGATGTCGTTTTTAGGATACACGAGCCCATCGGTCAGCGCTACTAATCAGCTATTCAACATTGTAGCAATTCCCAGCGGTGTTTACCGCTATTGTAAAGAAGGCCGAATGGTTTGGCCTCTGACGCTGGTTGTTGTTGCAGGCACTCTGCCGGGAGTGTTTATCGGTGCCATCCTGCGTGTGGAATATCTCCCCGATCCTAAGGCGTTCAAGCTCTTTGCTGCTGGAGTACTTCTGTACATAGGTATTAAGATGATCCGCGATCTCTTGAGAAAAGACGCCGGAGCTGCCAGTAAAAATAATATCGAAAAACGCTTTCAAGAAATGGTGCGTAATTATAATGCAAAGGCAGTCAATCCGGAAAGATCCAAAAGCGACCCCCTGCCGATCGTTAAGGTCACCCATTTCAACCTGAAGCGGCTTGGGTACACCTTTTACGGAGAACAGTTCGATGTCTCCTTTTTGGGTATTTTTTCTCTCAGCTTCATTGTCGGCATCATTGGCGGCATTTACGGCATCGGCGGAGGGTCGATTATCGCTCCTTTTTTTGTCACTTTCTTCGAGTTGCCGATTTATACCGTGGCTGGAGCCGCTCTGATGGGAACCTTTGTCACTTCATTGGCCGGTGTCACCTTCTACCATGCCATCGCGTCATTTTATCCGAACATGTCGGTGGCTCCAGACTGGCTTCTTGGGGTTTTGTTCGGACTGGGAGGAATGGCGGGTATGTACCTCGGAGCGTGTTGTCAGAAATTTGTACCATCCAAAGTTATTAAATGGATGCTAACCGGTATCATTCTCTTTACCAGCATAAAGTATGTGACTGCTTTTTTCGGATATTAGCAAAACATGACAGATCCTATTAACCGTCTTCTGTTTTTTGGTGACCGTAAAAGGTAAAAAAAGCCGCAATTTCAAAAAGAGTTTCAGGCCAAAATTAGAATTGCTGAATTTAAATCGAAAGGGCGTTCCCTTCCGCACACGCGCCGAGCGTTCCAAAAAAACAAGCCCGTCAATAATTAACGAGCTTGCTATTATTAAAATAAGTAATATCAATCAATTATTTAGGAATGCCTTCGGCGATATCTTCAATATCCCTAAGGTACGAAGTAGATAAGTTTTCAAAACTTCTAATAACGGTTTTAAGCAATTTTTCCCTTTCCTCAAGATCGGGCTCTTTTTGGTTTATGATGCAGTAACTGTTTTTTGCGGTGTAATAAGCATTTAAAATGTTTGATGCTATGTTCATTGTCATTAAACGTTTATCATCCATTCACTCACCTCCTGACTGAATATTAGGGTTAATAAAATTAATATATTTAATAACAATATTGATTGATATTTGTCAAGCCATTAAGGTGCAATACACAGGGCGACTGCATCAAAAAGTATTGAACATTTGAAAAAAAACCTATAAGATTTTATAATGATACCTCAAAGTTTTCTTGTTTTTTATGACGGAGTTTCAGGAGTAAGGTACTAAAACATAATCTACTCAAATTTATGTGATGAAAATGCAGCCTGAAACAGTTGTAATATGGTGTCCAAATTGGGTGGGCGATGTTGTAATGGCAACACCTGCTCTGGACTGTCTGCGGCAAAACTATCCGAAAGCAAAAATTATCGGTGTGATAAGGAGGTATGCCGCAGGTGTTGTTAGAGATGGCCTGTGGTTTGATCAGATTATTGATGTCAATGATAAAACGGCTGGAGGATTTTTCGATCTGGTGAAAAAGATTCGCCGCTTAAAACCGGATGCTGCCGTCTTATTGCCCAATTCAATCCGCTCTTCTTTAGCTTTGCGTTTAGGCGGCGTAAAAAGAGTTTACGGTTATCGCAGAGGTGGCAGGTCTTTGTTGTTAAGCGGCGGCCCCAAGCCGGTTAGAACAAATGGGAAAATTCTGCCGATTCCAATGGTCGAATATTACATGGATATCTGTCGTTATCTTGGCTTAAGAATACCGGAAACAATAAAACCAAGGCTTTTTATTTCCAATTCCATTCAGCAGAAAGGAAAACAGCTTTTAGATCATTACGGAATAGAATCAGATGAAATGGTCATAGGGATCAATCCAGGAGCAAAATTCGGTTCTTCAAAATGCTGGCCGCCTGAATATTTTGCAAGACTGGCTGAATTATTTACCAGTTATTTGGATTGTAGAATCCTGCTGTTTGCCGGTCCCGGTGAAGAGCGAATAGCGAGATCCATAACAGATGCCTGCAATGCCTCAATCATCAATACCTATTACGATAAGATCGATTTAGCCCTGTTGAAATATTTAATAAGAAGATGCTCTCTTTTGGTCACTAACGATACCGGTCCAAGACATTATGCTGTTGCATTTGATGTTCCGGCTGTTGTTCTTATGGGGCCGACTGATCCCAGGTATACGGCCGCCAACCTTGAAAAAACATCTGTTCTGCGGATGAAACTGGAATGTTCGCCCTGTCATAAAAGTATATGTCCCGGAGATCATGAATGTATGGTCATGATTAAACCGGAAACTGTATTTCAAGAAAGCAAAAAAATAATAAAGACTTGAGTTTTCGGAAAAACTATGATGCTTATCAATAGATAATGGTATAAATTTTGCTGTGTGTATAGGGGTAATGAGAGGTGAGTGATGAGTGATGAGTGGTGAGTAATAAATATTGAGGAAAATGCCTGAGGAGGCTGTCC
>CAZRLQ010000269.1:0-3556 GCA_964600725.1 uncultured Desulfobacterales bacterium | reverse complement strand
CTGAAACATGAGGCAGATATAATCATTTCGCGAAAACTGAATGCAGGATTTAGGACTACTAAATTATGAAATCAACAGCTGAAAACCATAATCCGATATCCTGCAGGCAATTATTGCAAAAAGTCTCTTTTAAACCGGGTGTATATTTAATGAAAAATGCAGAAGGTGTTGTAATTTATGTGGGTAAAGCCGGAAACCTGAAGAAGCGTCTTTCCTCATATTTTAACAAGTCCATGCAGATGGAGATTAAAACATCTGCATTAGTCAAGAAAATATCTACATTTGACACAATAATCACCAATACTGAAAAAGAGGCTGTCATACTTGAGGCGAACCTTATTAAGCAATACAAACCACGATATAATATCATCTTGAAAGATGATAAAGAGTATCCTTCTTTGCGTCTGGATATAAAAAAAAGGTATCCAACCCTTTCCATCGCCCGAAAAATAAAAAAAGACGGATCCCTTTACTTTGGTCCATTTGTATCTTCTCAGTCTGTACGTCAGGCTATTAAAATAATAAATAAGGCCTTCAGACTTCGAAAATGCCGGGGGAAAATTTTTAAAACCAGAAGCCGCCCGTGTCTGAACTATCAAATGCAAAGATGTCTTGCGCCCTGCTGCTGCAAGGTTGATAAAAAAGTTTATGATGAGATAGTAAAGGAGGTTATCCTGTTTTTAAAGGGAAGAACTCCTGAGCTTATTAAAAAAATAAAAAATGAAATGATGTATGCAGCTAATATGCAGGATTATGAAAAAGCTGCGCTGCTGAGAGACAAAGTTTTTGCCCTGGAGAAGATTCTTGAAAAACAGATTGCCGTAACTACGGATTTTAAAGACAGGGATATAATAGCAACAGCCAAATCGCCCGAAGCTTCCATAATCACTCTGCTTTCCGCCAGAGGAGGTTATCTATTGGGATCAAGGCATTTCAACTTTCCAGCCACTATGTCAAATGATAGTGAAATGATAAGAACATTTATCAGGCAGCACTACGAAAAAAAAAGATTTATTCCTAAAGAAATACTCATTCCGATCTCTATTGAAGATAGCCCTTTTCTGGAAGAATGGCTGGAAAGCAAAAAAGGAGAAAAAGTAAGTATCCTTCAACCCCAAAGAGGGGACAAGGCGCGTCTTGTTGAAATGGCTGTTCAAAATGCACAAAGCGGTTTAAAAGATATGATTGATTCCATTGCATCTGATAAAGATCTTCTCGTCCGTCTGCAAAAACGGCTGAGAATGAACAATCCGCCTTTCCATATAGAATGTTTTGACAATTCCAACATTTCAGGAACAGAACCTGTAGCAAGTATGGTGGTCTTTAAAAACGGTAAGGCAATTAATTCATTATACAGAAAATACAAAATCAAAACAGTTTTGAAACAAGATGATTATGCGTATATGGCTGAAATCTTAAAAAGGCGTTTTGGCAAAAGCAGCAGGCAAAGATTTTTTCCCGATCTTTTGATGGTAGACGGAGGAAAAGGGCAGCTTAATATTGCAGTATCAGTAATAAAGGAACTGAAGATTGAAAAAAAAATAGAAATTATAGGCATAGCCAAAAAAGATGAAAAAAAAGGCGAAACCGAAGATAAGATCATCAAACCTGAAATGGTCAACCCTGTAAGTTTTGGCAAAGATAAAGACCTTCTTTTTTTTCTTCAGAAAATAAGGGATGAAGCTCATCGTTTTGCAATCATATTTCACCGCACACGCCGTTCATCCAGATCAATGCAGTCTCTTCTTGACGCCATTCCAGGAATAGGGGAAAAAAGAAAAAAAATACTCCTCAAGCATTTTGGAGGCATAAAAAATATTGAAAAAGCAGAGCTTGAAGAACTGAGCGGGCTGCCGGGGATGAACCGTAAAGTAGCCGGGGTTGTTCATAAATACTTAAGAGAGGCCAAATCTCAGTCCCTCTCTGAACACCACCTCCCATGCGACAGGTAGGGCCGGCAAGTTGCCTGGGAAAGGGACTTATCAGCGTGAAAGTTAAATTCCCCCTTTTTCGAAAGGGGGAAGTATAGGAGTAGAAATTATTGAAAAGTTACCGTGTATGCAGCCTTTGATGAGTCTTGAATCCGAACCGGAGTCCTTCGAATGCAATTCTAAAACCCGGATGCACCTTGTCGCGGCCGCAAGTAATTTTCAAACAAAATCTACGAAGCCAGGCTTTTCTTCACCATTTCCTTAAGATTCTGAACAGCGCTTGCCGATTTATGAAGTGCCGCCAATTCATCTTCAGTCAGCTTTACTTCAATTACACCTTCCATACCATTTTTCCCGAGTTTTACCGGAACACCTATAAAAAGATCATTAATTCCGTACTCCCCTTCAAGATAAGCTGCACACGGCAGAACCTTTTTCTTGTCTCTGAGTATGGCCTTGACCATTTCAACAGCCGCGGATGCAGGAGCATAATAAGCACTTCCCGTCTTTAAAAGTTTAACCACCTCTGCTCCTCCGAAAACAGCTCTTTCAACCAGAGCATCAATTCTCTCTTTTGGCAGCAACTCAGTAATGGGAATTCCGGCTACATTGGAAAAGCGCGGCAGGGCCACCATTGTATCTCCATGTCCTCCCAGAATAAAAGCATGGGTGCTTTCAAAAGAGACACCAAGCTCCATAGCAATGAATGCTCTCAACCTGGCGGAGTCAAGCACACCGGCCATGCCTACAACCCTGCTCTTGGGGAAACCGCTTACATCCATTGCCACGTGACACATGGCATCAAGAGGGTTGCTGACAATGACAAGAACGGTATCGGGAGAATACTTTACCACCTTTTCAACAACATCTTTCATAATTTTGGTGTTTGTAGCCACAAGATCATCACGACTCATGCCGGGCTTTCTCGGTATACCGGCTGTAATTATAACAGCTTTGGATCCGGCACTATCTTCATAGTCGTTTGTGCCGATAAGATGGGAATCATGCCTTTCAATCGACGCGGCCTGTGTAAGATCAAGAGCCTTTCCCTGCGGCAATCCTTCAACTATATCTATCAAAACCACATCACACAACTGCTTTTCAGCCAGGCGCTGGGCAGCCGTCGCCCCAACATTCCCCGCACCAACGACAGTTACTTTCTGATTCATATCCCCTCCTGTTATTAATTTTAATCGGTTTACTTATACTTCACGTTTCGTTAATTTTTTAATACTCTATAGTATGAGTATTAAATACAGACTGCTCACACTATCACACTATATGTTACGTGCAAATTACAAGCACCTAAGAGTTATGGCACACGAACACCTTTGGCCTATCTATGCGTTGCATCTTTATGTACGGTACAGGAAGACAACAGGCGTACTAATTGATAACCCAAAGCTGCTAAAAATTAGCGAAAGGTAGTATCTATAATCCAAAATTAAATTTCACATAACACACCTTGTATTATTGTCAAGATATTTGTGCGGTTTCAACAGGGAGATTGTATCTGAAAATTTTGTATGGCATTTGGAATAATACCTAAATTCTGCAAGTATCGAGTTTTCCGAAGACCTGCCTGCCGCAGGCAGGTGCAGGGCGGCAGGGGCGCAGACGCACTG
>CAZRLQ010000268.1:0-3576 GCA_964600725.1 uncultured Desulfobacterales bacterium | reverse complement strand
CACCTGACCGGTTATAAAACCGCTTTCCGGATTAATAAAGAAATCAACAACATTGACAATATCCCCGATTTTCCCAAATCTTTGGATTGTCTGCCTTTTTACAAGATTATCAATGCTGCTTTCCGGAACATTTTTTATTAAATCCGTTGCTACAGGTGTGGGGCCGATTGCATTGACAGTTATGCCGAATTCAGCAACCTCCTTTGACAGGATTTCAGTAAAAAAGACAATCGCCGCTTTGCTTGAAGCATATATAGCCTCTCCCTCCAACCTGAGGGGAACCGCAACGGTTGAAAAATTTACAATTCTGCCATATTTTTTTTTCATCATGATTTTTGAAACTTCACGGGCAAACAGAAACGTCCCCAAGAAATTTGTAGCTATAATCTTCTTTGCTGTTTCATATGGTGTCATTAAAACATGATTCATAGACGCAATTCCTGCATTATTCACCAAGGCATCGATTCTCCCGTGCTTTCTCCTGACATCACGGATCATTGATATGACTTGATTCTCATCTGTTACGTCAATTTCATAGTGACAATATTTTGGTTCTTCAATTTTACTGTTACCTCGACTGCAGCCGATAACGGTATTTCCTGCATCCAGATAATATTCAGCAAGTTTCCGGCCGATACCCCTGCTCGTTCCTGTAATCACGATGATTTGATTCATCTATCGTCTCCGGCATCTCCGGTTAAAAGAGATTCAATATAGTCCGACAAGGAATTAACAGTGCGGAATGGAGAATTATTTTGGCTCATGGCTTTTTCATCAGCCAGAGTTATATCTCTGCCGAATTCGTCAAATATAATCTCTTCTAAATCAGCAATCAGCGACACAAGTTCAATACTTTCAAGAATACCATCCATGCCGTAAAGGATGGTCTCCCCATCTGTATCTGCTATATTCTCAATATTATCATTTTCAAAATCAGCGGCAAGCTCTTTAAGAGCGTCTATAATTATAGATATAACCTTATTCTTCATGCTCTCTTTCCTTGTTCATTCCTCTGATCAGTACATTTCTAAGCCGCCCGGTCTTTTTTTCATAAACATCTTTGCCTAAAAGATAGAGCTGATTTTCAGAATCTTCCTGATTTTCCTGCAACTTAAATCCAAGTGCCGAATTAAATTTTATTGCTCTTTTGTTACTCCTCAAAATATGTGCGGATATTTTATCTAAGCCAAGAACGTAAAAACTGAAATCTAATATGCTGAAATATACAGCAACGGGAATAAATGTATTTTGAAAGGCTGAATCATAAATAAAAATCCCTGTTTCACCGATTCTGCGTTCCCAATTGATCCTTTTGACATCAACAAGTCCTATTTTTTTACTTTGATAAATCGATATAAAAAAATAATCTGTATTATAATTTAATGATTGAAACCATTTTTTCTGCATTTCCACGGTAATATAGTTTCGATATTCCATAAATTGAGATATTTCAGGATCATTGCGCCATTTTCTTACAAGTTCAATATCTTCCTGCCCTAATCGTGACAACGTAATGCCGTATTCTGATTTAATCACCATATTATCCGTCCAACAACAATATTCAGCCGGTTTGTGAAACCTTAGGTTTACAAGTCAGGCTCTTGCCGCTTCTGCCCGACAACTTCCTTGATAACGTACAGGGGCCTTCCTTTAGCTTCATTAAAAACTTTTCCCAGGTACAATCCCAAAATGCCCATATTTATCATGATCAAGCCTGATAAAAAATATAAAGATACCATTATACTTGTCCATCCTGTAACGGGAATGGTCCAGTAATAGTAACGAAAGATCAGGTAACAGGCATATATAAATGAAAACATGGATATTGAAAAGCCTAATTTAATAGATATTTTTAACGGTTTATTTGACTGGGAGACTATGCTGTCCATAGCCAGTGAAATCAACCTGACTAAATTATAAGATGTTTTCCCTGCAAACCGTTTTGAATGTTCAACATCAATCTTAGTATAATTAAAACCGAGCCATCGAATAAAAAGGGGGAAAGATCGATTCTGTTCTTTAAGATTTCGAAAATTCCGGATTACTTTTTCGGAATAAATGCCGAAGTTTGCTATTGTGAAATCACTTTTCTGTTCGGTAAAATAGTCAAATATACGATAATATATTTTTGAACTCAACTTCTTGAAAAAATTATCCTGTCTCACAAGCCTTCTTCCAAGAACAATATCATATCCTTCCTGCGCTTTTGCATATAACCTGGGAATCTCTTCTGGATTATCCTGCAGATCACAATCCATCACAACAACCCAATCACCGCATGCGTAATCAAGACCTGCCGTAATAGCGCAATGCTGGCCAAAATTACGTGACAGGTTGATACCGATTACACTTTCATTATTGTCGGATATTTCTTTTACTTCCAGCCATGATCCATCAGGACAGGCATCGTTGACCATGATGATCTCCCAGTCTTCTGCTATACTGCCGAGGGAGTTTTCCAGTCTGCGGACAAGCTCATACAGGCATTCCCTGCAGCCATATACCGGAATAACTACGGAAATCCGGCTTTTTTCAGGTTTATTAAGCATTTTAACTAATTGTGATAATCTTCTGTTTTAGAAAAAATTGGAGCTTTCCTTAAAAAAACTTCCCAGCCGCCGACCAATTTATACCTTTGATTTAATAAATACCAGGGAGCTTTAAAAATGTAAGCAGCAAGGGTTTTTATAAAATGTTTCTTTAAAGTTGTTTCTATAATTGAAGGCTTGCTTTCCGTTATCTCAATAAAATAATCAGGATACTTTCTGCTGCTGAAATATGATTCCCAGAATTTTTGACCAAGATCGTGCAGATGAGCAGGATAGGTAAAATCCCATTTTATCCCGAAAAGGCCGAATAATTTGATAAGCGGCACAACGTATGGTGTCCTTGCATATAATATTCCTCCCATGTCAAGAAGGTTCAGCAGTTGATCAATTACATGGCCGGGCCTGGGAAGATGTTCTATTATCGCACTTGCAATTACGATATCATAAGCGGATTGTATATTTTCAAGCCTGTCTGCTTTATCTACAGAGATACGTTCATCTCTGGTTGAAATTACCTTTTCATGATAATCGGCTACAACGATTTTTACTCTTTTTACCATTCCCATTTTTAGAAGATACTTTGCCGTCCAACTGGAAATTGATCCATCCCCTCCGCCAAAATCTAATATTTTAATATATTTCTTGTCCAGGTATTGATTCAATTTGCCTGCCAAATAGCTTCCAAAACGGTTCAAATCATCAACAGTAACCCGATAACCGGAATTTGAAGCATCTGGTGAATCATAATAATTACTATAGTAATCTTTTAATGCCTTTTGGGTAGGTATTCTTGAAGCACTATATGCGTGGCATTTCAAACATTTTAATAACAAGACCCTTGGATTCTTCTGTAAGATAGAGATTTCCTTCCGCTGCAACGAGCTGCAAAAGGGACATTCCATGACAGGTGAACTCAACTGATCATCATCCATATGCATTGACTGGTGAAATGCTGCTCCGCCGATACGCATATTTATTCCTTTAAGCCGGGCTAATTATAGGTTCCCAGGCATCCTTAATTTCCTGG
>CAZRLQ010000267.1:0-3625 GCA_964600725.1 uncultured Desulfobacterales bacterium | reverse complement strand
ACGGATTTTGTTTGCTGCTGCTGACAACAATTGATCAAATAAAAATAATTGTTTTCGCTTCTTTTTTTCTTAACCTGAATTATTCATAAATTTTGTTGAAAAGAATATTATTCTGATTTTTTAATGGGTTAAACAATAACGGTCAAAAACCGGTTTTTTCACCGGCATTTCAAAAATATTTTATTCTCCCTGCAAACGAGAAGTATATCGTGAAACATCTCATCCGTTCTCAGGATAATATTGTCCGGAATTTTTTTCCGGATTATCAAAAGCAGAAGTTACTCTTGCCGATAAATGTTTTTAAACAGTCACTCGGGAATTCAACAGGCGTTATTTTGCCCATCGGCATCGGCAATTGAACCGGCATTATATTTGAATATATTTTTTAATTTAGAAGTCAGTTTGCCGGAATCTATTTTTGCAAACTCTTTGAGTAATGCCTCCTGTTTTTTATTAAGATTTGTAGGGGTTCTAATTACGACCTGGATAATCTGGTCTCCTCGTTTGCCGTTTCGTAAAGATGGGATACCCTCGCCGGGAAACCGGAATGTATCATTCGGTTGAGTGCCCTTGGGAATATCTAGTATCTTTTTCCCTTTTAAAGTCGGCACCGATATCTTATCTCCAAGGGAAGCTTGCACAAAAGAAATTGGCACCTGACATATAACATCGGTGTCATTGCGTTTAAAAAAGTCATGCGGTTTTACATGTAAGAAAACGTAAAGATCACCAGGCGGACCCCCATATTCACCCGCTTCTCCTTCTCCTGTTAAGCGGAGCCTGGTACCAGTATCAACTCCGGGAGGAATTTTAACGGTAACCTTTTTTCTGCTTTTAACCCGACCCTGACCATTGCAGTTAGAGCAAGGATTTTCAACAGTCTGACCAGTCCCCTTACAATAAGGACAGGTAGTTCTGACTGAAAAAAAGCCATGTTTTTGAGAAATTTGCCCCTGCCCTTTACAATAACCGCATGTTACAGGATGGGTGCCAGGTTCGCATTTACTTCCCTCACATACAGGACATAATTCCATTTTTACCAGATCTATATCTGTTTCAGTACCAAAGGCGCCATCCATAAAATCAAGAGTCAAATCATATCTCAGGTCGGCACCTCTGCGGATATTGCTTCTTGATTGTTTGCCGGTACCAAATCCAAAAAATTCTTCAAAAATATCACCAAAACTTGAAAAAATATCTTCAGAACCGCCGAATCCGGAAAACCCCGAACCTTCAAGTCCCTGGTGACCGTAATGATCATATATTTCACGTTTTTGCGGATCCCGCAAAACTTCGTACGCCTCTGCCGCTTCTTTGAATTTTTCTTCAGCCTCTTTGTCTCCAGGATTTCTGTCTGGATGGTATTTGAGTGCGAGTTTGCGGTAAGCGGATTTTAACTCGTCGTTTGCAGCACTGCGGTTTAAACCAAGGACGTCGTAATAATCTCGTTTGTTAGCCATTTAAATTCCTGATAATTTTAATAGTGTCTATCCATAAATGATTATTTATGGATAGACACTAACTACGCGATTTTTTACTCAATCTGCACCGATTTCTTGCACATCATTTGTACATCCGGGAGCTGAAGCGCCAGTTCGGTCACAAGTACACCTGCTCATTTAAAATGGTTCATCGCAGATTAGCGTAATGCGTATATGAAAAGGGCTTAACGTCATTCCGGGCTTGAGCCGGGCACGCAGTGAAGCTTTAGCGCTATCCAGATTTTTCGAAACATCCGGATTCTAAGCTTTCGCGGGAATGACGGCTACTTCTACGTTCGATGATTTGTTCGATCACCTTAGCTCAAACTCATTCCCTGATTAGGAAGAGGTTTTCACGTTAATCCGCGAAGAACATTTAAAATTTACTTATACTCAATGTTCAAGTTTTTTGAGCTATTCAAAAATCATCTTTATATAACCTACTGATTTTATTAGTCTGATGTATTTGAAAGAGCTTTTTTGTATTCCAATAAATTCAGTAACTTATAAAAAAACTTGATCATCAAATTATAATTAAAAAAATTAATACAAATTTTTGGTTTGTCAATGTAAAATTTAGTGATTTGACAATTTATAGCCTGCATTTCGCTTGTCTCTGTAACGCTTTGAAAATTAAGCAAGTTTTTTGATGCCCTTTATATATCTGAATATTAAATTTTAATAAATTCAAACAGTTAGAGCGCAAAGAGCGAAATGTGGATTATAGGTTTTAAACTATAAATTTTCAATATCTTAATCTTAAGAGGGAATGAGGCTTAGAACAGGGTTAATGTTCTGCAGGGAATTTTCGTCCTCATCCCTTCTTTTTTTTGTAATCGACGGTTTTGGCAAGACCTTTAGCTTATCGTTTTTTTAAAAAATTATAAAAATTTCTATCATCTGAACTGGTTGCTCGTCTCAATACTGCCGAAGATTTTCTCACCAGATGTTTTAACAAATCTTTTCTTCAGGTGCTGGCGACAGATCCGTTCACGGGCCATGTTTTCATCTTCCGCAATAAAAAAGCCACCGCTGTCAAAGTGCTTATGTACGATAGACAGTGTTTCTGGCTGTGCCGGAAACGGCTGTTCAGGGGACGTTTTACCCTGTGGCCAAACAAAACCGGTGCGGCGGCAAGGCCTCTGGCCGTTCATGAACTGCAGATTCTGATCTAAAATGGTAACCCCGAACAAGCTAACACGACACCCTTATGGCGGCCGATCAGGGTTAAAAAAGATAAAAAAATTCATTTTAACCTTACGTTCCTGGAAATGTTGTGATATCTGAATTTTTGTGATTTCAGACCGGGCAAAGATGGCCTGAAGCTATGATGCCTAATTGGGAAAGTTATTTAGCCTCCGTTCCCAAGGTTGTCCCTGGATTATCTGCTGCAACCATAAATCGTCTTAAAACCATCTATCAAGATGATAAAATGTATTGAAATTAGCAAATGAATAAGTTGCCTTATTAGCTGAAACAGCAGGGCCGCGAAATGTGTCAACAACGTCTCCTCTCTTTTAGGGTAAAAGAAAAAGGTGGCTGACCTATTTTTCATCGCTGAAAAAAAGAGATAAGATATTTCCGTACTTCCTGTGTTAGCCGGCTGACTGCCTCAGGAACAGCCTGTTTCACTTCGGGGGAAAGACTTTTGCCGAGGCTGAAATTTTTGCCGGTAATTCCATAAATAATCAGGCAGGGGGGAAGTCTCCCCAGTACACGGCCCAAAGCAATGGTTTCGGCAATATCCCAAGTGTGGGTGGAGCGGACAGAAAATATGTCGGCTGGGAGAGGTCTGTCATGGAGTGAAAATCGATGGATAGTTCCCGGCCTGGCTCGACTATGAACCGCGTCGACGATAAATACCGCTTCGGTCTCTTTCCAGGTCTCCAGCAGATCTGTAGAAATACCGGGCATTTCCAAAACATCTACATGATCTGGTGAGTTTTTTTTAAAACAACGGACCACCAGCAGACCGACGGCATCGTCTTTTCGCCAACGGTTGCCCGTTCCTATGACCATGGCCTTTGATTTTTGAACAATTTTGCTGGGATAAGCTCGTTTTCCGTTCGATTGGGTGCAAGCAGTCATATTAATGCGGCTTCTATTTTGGGTAAAAGTTTCATGGAGATATTTGGAAATATAGA